>NZ_JBICXE010000015.1:0-199856 GCF_043200155.1 Streptomyces sp. NPDC048473 | reverse complement strand
GGGGGGGCGGGGGGCGCGGGGGGGGGGGGGGGGGGGGGGGGGGCGGCCGGGCCGCCCCCCCCCCCCGGACCCCCGGGGCGGAGCCCCCGGTTCGGGAAGCCCCCTACCCCACCACCACGAACCGCACCCGCACCCCCGGCACCACCTGTGCCGCCCCCGCCAGCGCGGCCTCCGGCACCACCCCCACCACCGGGTAGCCCCCCGTCGTCGGATGGTCGTTGAGGAACACCACCGGCCGCCCGTCCGGCGGTATCTGGATGGCCCCCAGCACCATGCCCTCGCTCGGCAGCTCCCCCTCCCGCGCACGTTCCAGCGCGGGCCCCTCCGTCCGCAGCCCGATGCGGTTGCTGTGCGGCGACACCCTGTACGCGGCGGTGGCGAGAGTCCGCAACGCCGCGTCCGTGAACCAGGTATGACGTGGCCCCAGCTGCACCGGCAGGACGAGTTCGGTCGGCGCCCCCGGCCACGGCACGGCGTCCGGCGCCAGCGGAACGGGCCCCGCAGGCATCCCCAGCGGCTCCACGTCCCCGTCCCGCAGCGGCGCCGGTCCCAGCCCGGACAGCAGATCCGCCGACCGACTACCGAGCACCGGCTCCGGCACCAGGCCGCCACGGAACGCCAGATAGCTCCGCAGGCCGCCCTCTGCCGGACCGGCGTCGAGCACCGCCCCCGCCGGTACGGGAACGGGGGCGCCCCATGCCACCGGTCGCCCGTCCACCGTGACCCGGCACGCGGCACCCCCCACCACCACCACCGTGGAACGTCTCGGCCGTACCCCACACCCGGTGACCGTGGTCTCCAGTACCGCCGCGTCCGCCGTGTTGCCGACCAGCCGGTTGGCGAGGCGGAGGGCAGGTGCATCCAGTGCGCCGGCCCTCGGCACCCCGAGGTGTGCCCAGCCGACCCGTCCCGCGTCCTGCACGGTGGTCAGCGCCCCGGCCCGGACCACGTCGAGGGCGTCCGTCGCCTCGATCACTCCGCCACCCCTGCCGCCCCCGCCACCACGAACCGCACCCGCGCGCCCGGCCTCAGCAACGCCGCCGGTTCCCGTGCCGGGTCCCACAGCTCCTCGGGGTCCGGCATCCGCCCGATGAGCTGCCACCCGCCGGGCGACGCGCGCGGATAGACCCCGGTGTACGGCCCCGCAAGAGCCACCGCCCCCGCCGGAACCTTCGTGCGCGGAGTCGCCCGCCGCGGCACATGAAGGTGACCGGGCAGTCCGGCCAGATAGCCGAAGCCGGGCGCAAACCCACAGAACGCCACCCGGAACTCCGTACCGGCGTGAATGCCCGGCACCTCGTCGACGCCGACGCCCCACGCTGTGGCGACCTCGGCGAGATCCGGCCCGTCGTAGACGACAGGGATCTCGACCGCGTCCCCGGTCCCACGCCGCAGCGGCGGTGTCCGCCAGGATGCGAGTTCGCGGGAGAACCGCACCCGCACCTGACCCGTATGGTCCGCGATACCGTCGAGCAGCACGCTTCGTGCGCCGGGCACGATCTCCCTTATCGCGGGCAGTTCACCGCGCGCGTGGCGGCGCAACAACTCGACGTGGAAGGCCTCGGCGTGCTCGCCGGAGGACAGCTCGACGAGCAGCGCCTCCCGGCCAACGGGCAGCACCAGCACCTCGGCGCCGAATCCGTCCCCGCTCACACACACGCCCGCACGCCAACACCCGCCTCTGCCAGCGCCCCGCGGACCTGGCGGGCCAGCACCGCGGTTCCGGGGACGTCGCCGTGCACGCACAACGACCATGCGGCGCCCGTTATCCGGCTGCCGTCGGCGCCCGTGACACTGCCGTCGGCCGCCGTCCAGACACCGTCGCCCCAGAAGGCCCGGTTGCAGAGCACACCGTGCTGTTTGACGCACGAGACGGTGGCCCCAGCCTCTTCGGCGAAGGCCCGAAGACCGCCGATCTGGTAGACGACCTCGGCTGCCAGTTCAGCCGCGGGTACGTCCATGGAGCGGCATCCGAAGCCGGCCGGATCGCGGTACGAGACCTGTGCCCGGATCCATACACCCCGGGCTGCCACCCGCTCGCAGACCCGTCGCGTCACGGAGGCGTCGCGCGGAAGCCGCAGGCGACATCGGCGCTGGTGACACAGTCGAGCAGCGCGTCGTTGGTGAGGGTTCAGTTCCCGAACCCTTCACCGAGGTCCGCGTTGAGATCCATCGGATTGGTTGGACTCATCGGATCCATCACGGGCGCACACTAGCGATTATCTGACAATCCAACAATGACCGGTGTCGCTCGGCTCGGGAGCAGGGACGACCGTACGGTGACTGGCCGTTCCGCCGACCGCACAGGCATGTCGCGGAGCCCCCCGAGACTGTCCGATCCCGAGCTAGGGTCGTTCCATGACCGACAGCTCGCGCGAAAGCAGTGCCGCCGGGGCCGCCCACGAGGCGGGCAGCGTTCACGATGCGAGGGACGATGCCAACGGCTCCCTTCGCGACCGCTGGCAGGCGGCCCTCGTCGCCGTCCGGGGCGGCGCCCCCGCCCCCGATCCGCAGCCGTACGCCGACAATCTGCTGGCGCGCTGGGCCGAACCGCAGCGGCGGTACCACACCACCGCGCACCTGGTCGCGGTACTCGACCGCATCGACACGCTCGCCGGGTACGCGGCCGACGCGGATGCCGTGCGCCTCGCCGCCTGGTTCCACGACGCGGTCTACCGGCCCGACCGGTCCGAGAACGAGGAACGCAGCGCCGCCCTCGCCGAACGTGCCCTGCCGGAGGCAGGCGTACCGGCCGACGTCACGGCCGAGGTCGCCCGGCTCGTCCGGCTCACCGTCACCCACCATCCGGCGGACGGCGACACCAACGGCGAGGTGCTGTGCGATGCGGATCTGGCCATCCTGGCGGCGGCCCCGAAGGAGTACGCGGCGTACGCGGCGCAGGTGCGGGAGGAGTACGGCTTCGTGCCCGACGACGCGTTCCGGGAGGGGCGGTCGGCGGTGCTGCGTCAGCTGCTCGGGCTGCCGCGGCTGTTCCGTACGCCGCACGGAGTGGCCCGGTGGGAGCCGCGGGCACGTCAGAACCTGTTGACCGAGTTGGAGCTGCTCAGCCACTGAGCGTGCGGTGGGGCGGTGGCCGCAAGCCGTCGGCAGCCGGAATGCAGCGGGAATGTAATGGCCGTGATCGCTGTTGGCAGCTGTCATGCCCGACTCTGCCGCTCGCCGCTCACGCATGCCCCTTGCCGTATACATTCTGGGCCTCTCGGTCTTTGCCCTGGGCACCAGCGAGTTCATGCTCTCCGGGCTGTTGCCGCCCATCGCCGACGACATGAACGTGTCCATCCCCCGGGCCGGACTCCTCATATCCGCCTTCGCGATCGGCATGGTGATCGGCGCCCCGCTGCTCGCCGTGGCCACGCTCCGGCTGCCGCGCCGCACCACACTGATCGCCCTGATCTCCGTCTTCGGCCTCGGTCAGGTCGCGGGTGCGCTGGCTCCGACGTACGAGGTGCTCTTCGCGTCCCGTGTCGTGAGCGCCTTCGCCTGCGCCGGGTTCTGGGCGGTGGGGGCGGCGGTCGCCATCGCGATGGTGCCGGTGAACGCGCGGGCCCGTGCGATGGCCGTGATGATCGGCGGTCTGTCGATCGCCAATGTGCTGGGCGTGCCCCTGGGTGCCTTTCTCGGTGAGAACCTCGGCTGGCGGTCGGCGTTCTGGGCCGTGGCTGCGGCGTCCGCCGTGGCACTGGTCGGGGTGGCGACGCTGATTCCGCGCATTCCGCTGCCGGAGCAGAAGCCGCGGCTCAAGCAGGAGATGAGCATCTACCGGGACCGGCAGGTGTGGCTGTCGATCGTGATCACGGCCCTCGCGGCGGGCGGTGTCTTCTGCGCGTTCAGCTATCTGGCCCCGCTGCTGACGGATGTCGCCGGACTGGACTCGGGCTGGGTGCCGACGGTGCTCGCGCTGTTCGGGATCGGTGCGCTGGTCGGTACGATGATCGGCGGCCGGGTCGCGGACGCGCATCTCTTCGGGGTGCTGATGAGCGGCATCGCGGCCTCGACGGTCTTCCTGACCGCACTGGCGCTGTTCGCCTCGAACCAGGTTGCCGCGGTCGGGCTCTCGTTCCTGCTGGGACTGTCGGCGTTCTACACGGCTCCGGCGCTGAACGCCCGGATGTTCAATGTCGCGGGCGCCGCTCCGACGCTGGCCGGTGCGACGACGACGGCCGCGTTCAACCTGGGCAACACGGGCGGCCCCTGGCTGGGCGGCACGGTGATCGACGCGGACTTCGGTTTCGCGGCGACCGCGTGGGCGGGGGCGGCGATGACGGTACTGGCGCTGGTGGCCGTGGTGTTCTCGCTGCGGCTGCAGGGCCGGGGCAGGTCGCGACGGGTGACCGGATCGCCCGCCGTGGCATCGTCGGGGGCGCCGGCAAAGGCGGCGTCCGCGGAGGCGGGTACCTCCGCGGTCTGACCCGCGCCCGCCGGCCCGGACGCGCGAACGGCGGGCCCGGGCCGAGGCTGACAAACGCGCGGCAGAGCGCGGAGCCCGTCAGCTGCCGGGGGCCGGACGTCCCTTGGGCCGCCGCAGCCCGGCCTCCGTGATCCGGCGGACGAGCTCTTTCGAGCCGATCGGCCGGGCCCCGGCACGTACCGCGTCCTCGTACCGCGATTCCGGTACGTCGTAGTGGTCCCGCTCGAACGCGCGGGGCGGGCAGCCGATGGACGCCGCGAAGGCGTGCAGCTCCTCGAAGGACACATCGCTGACCAGGTGCGACCAGAGCCGCCCGTGCCCCGGCCAGTCCGGCGGGTCGATGTAGACCGTCACCGCCGGAATATCCCGCTCAGCGAACCGACCGGTGCGACGGCCACGGCGGCCTTCGTGCACACCCAGTGCGGGTCCGGGCCCAGCTCCGGTTCGACGTCCAGGGCGTGCGGGTCGCCCGCGTCACAGACCGGGCAGAGCGGCCACCGCCCGTACCGTTCGAGCAACGCGTCCTGCACGTCCTGCGCGACGAGACCCACGACGAACGAGGCGCCGTCGGGCCACTGCTCGACCCACCAGCGGCGGTGGGTCACCGCGTCCTCGACCAGCGAGACGATCCCGGCCTCTGCGACGTCACCTGCGGCGAGATCGGCCATGACCAGCGCACGGGCCGTGTGCAACGCCTGTTCCAGGGGATTCATCTCCATGGGCCCATTGTCACCCCGCCCACGAACCCGCTTCTCGCGCCCGCCCCTGCCGTTTCCGCGCTGTCGGAGGTGGTGCTGGAAGTGCTGTCAAAGGTAGGGACCAAAGGGGGGTTGACGGGCAACCCGGTTGAAAATATCTTTCAAAGGTGACCAATGACCTGAAGGAAAGTTTCAGCACTGCTTCACCGCCCGCCCCGGCGGCTCTCGCAGCCAAGGTGCGCACGCTCGCGCCGTCCATGACCCGCTCCATGCAGCGCGTCGCCGAGGCCGTCGCCGGTGACCCCGCAGGCTGCGCCGCCCTCACGGTCACCGGTCTCGCCGAGCTCACCGGCACCAGCGAGGCGACCGTGGTCCGCACGGCCCGCCTCCTGGGCTACCCCGGCTATCGCGATCTGCGCCTGGCCCTCGCCGGGCTCGCCGCGCACCAGCAGTCGGGCCGGGCTCCCTCCGTCACCGCCGACATAGCGGTCGACGACCCGATCGCCGATGTGGTCGCCAAGCTGGCCTACGACGAGCAGCAGACCCTCGCCGACACGGCCGCGGGGCTCGACACCGTCCAGCTCGGTGCCGCGGTGGCCGCCGCCGCCACCGCCCGGCGCATCGACATCTACGGCGTGGGCGCCTCGTCCCTCGTCGGCCAGGACCTGGCGCAGAAGCTGGCCCGTATCGGCCTGATCGCGCACTCGCACACGGACCCGCACCTCGCGGTGACCAACGCCGTGCAGCTCCGCTCCGGCGATGTGGCCATCGCGATCACGCACTCCGGCTCCACCGTCGATGTCATCGAGCCGCTGCGGGTCGCCTTCGACCGCGGTGCGACGACGATCGCGATCACCGGCCGCCCCGACGGCCCCGTGACTCAGTACGCCGACCACGTACTGACCACGTCCACCGCCAGGGAGAGCGAGCTGCGGCCCGCCGCCATGTCGAGCCGTACGAGCCAGCTGCTCGTCGTCGACTGCCTGTTCATAGGCGTCGCGCAGCGCACGTACGAAACGGCCGCACCGGCGCTCGCCGCCTCCTACGAGGCGCTGGCCCACCGCCACACCCCGCGCCCGCGCTGACCCCGAACCGACCCTGACCACTCGCACCCGCACCCGCACCCGCACCCGCACCCGCACCCGCTGAACCGTACGAGATCGAGAAAGCAGAGCCGCTCTCCATGACCTCCACCACCGACGCCGACACCACCACCCCCGACGGATACGGGGAACTGCGCGCCCAGCTCGAAACGCTCACCACCGAGGCGTTCCGGCCCGAGCTCGCCGAGATCGACCGCCTGGGCACGCTTGAGATAGCCCGGATCATGAACGGCGAGGACCGGTCCGTCCCGGCCGCAGTCGCCGCCCGGCTGCCCGAGATCGCCGCCGCGATCGACGGCACCGCGGAGCGCATGGCCCGCGGCGGCCGGCTGATCTACGCGGGCGCGGGCACGGCGGGCCGGCTCGGCGTGCTGGACGCCAGCGAGTGCCCGCCCACCTTCAACACCGACCCCTCCGAGGTCATCGGCCTGATCGCAGGCGGCCCCTCCGCCATGATCAAGGCCGTCGAAGGCGCCGAGGACAGCAAGGAGCTGGCCGCCGCCGACCTCGACGCCCTGGACCTCACCGCCGACGACACGGTGGTGGGTATCTCCGCCTCCGGCCGTACGCCGTACGCGATCGGAGCCGTCGAGCACGCCCGTGGCAAGGGCGCGCTGACCATCGGCCTCTCCTGCAACGCGGACTCCGCCCTGGGCGCCGCGGCCGAGCACGGCATCGAGATCGTCGTCGGCCCGGAGCTGCTCACCGGCTCCACCCGGCTCAAGGCGGGTACGGCCCAGAAGCTCGTCCTCAACATGCTCTCGACGATCACGATGATCCGGCTCGGCAAGACGTACGGGAACCTGATGGTCGACGTCCGCGCCTCCAACGAGAAGCTGCGCGCCCGCTCCCGCCGCATCGTCTCGCTCGCCACCGGAGCGTCCGACGCGGAGATCGAGGCCGCCCTCGCCGCGACCGACGGCGAGGTGAAGAACGCCATCCTCACCATCCTCGGCCAGGTCGACGGCCCCACCGCCGCCACCCTGCTGACCGCGTCCGACGGCCACCTCCGCGCCGCCCTCGCCGCCGCCCCCCGCACCACCTGACCCACCGGCTCCGCCCCCGAACCCCCGCACAGCAAGGCACCACGCACCATGGCAACAGAAGACAAGAACCGCGCCACCGCCGCCGCGATCCTTCCGCTCGTCGGTGGCGCCGCGAACGTCAGCTCCATCGCCCACTGCATGACCCGGCTCCGGCTGGGCCTGCACGACCGCTCGCTCGTCGACGACCAGGCCCTGAAGGCGGTACCCGCCGTCATGGGCGTGGTCGAGGACGACACGTACCAGATCGTCCTCGGCCCCGGCACCGTCGCCCGGGTCACGCCGGAGTTCGAACAGCTGGTGGAGGAGGGCAAGGCAGCAGCCCCCGAACCGGCGCCTGTCTCCGCCTCCGCTCCGGCGGACGAACTGGCCGCCCAGGGTGCAGCGATAAAGGCAGCACGGAAGGCGAAGAACTCCACCCCGTTCAAGCTGTTCCTGCGCAAGATCGCCAACATCTTCGTCCCGCTGATCCCGGCGCTCATCGGCTGCGGCATCATCGCCGGTCTCAACGGCCTGCTGGTGAACCTGGGCTGGCTGACCTCGGTCACGCCCGCGCTGGCCGCGATGGCGTCCGGATTCATGGCGCTGATCGCCGTGTTCGTCGGCTTCAACACGGCGAAGGAGTTCGGCGGTACGCCGATCCTGGGCGGTGCGGTCGCCGCGATCATCGTCTTCCCGGGCGTCGCGAACATCGAGGCGTTCGGCCAGACGCTCTCCCCCGGCCAGGGCGGTGTGCTGGGTGCGCTCGGCGCGGCAGTGCTCGCGGTGTACGTGGAGAAGTGGTGCCGACGCTGGGTGCCCGAGGCGCTGGACGTACTGGTCACCCCGACCCTCACGGTCCTGGTCTCCGGTCTGGTGACGATCTTCGGCCTGATGTACGTGGCCGGTGAGATCTCCACCGCCATCGGTACGTTCGCCGACTGGCTGCTCTCCAACGGCGGCGCGGGCGCGGGCTTCGTGCTCGGCGGTCTCTTCCTGCCCCTGGTGATGCTGGGCCTGCACCAGGCGCTCATCCCGATCCACACCACCCTGATCGAGCAGCAGGGCTACACGGTCCTGCTCCCGATCCTCGCGATGGCGGGCGCCGGCCAGGTCGGCGCGGCCGCGGCGGTCTACTTCCGTCTCCCCCGCAACGAGTCGATCCGCCGGACCATCAAGTCCGCGCTCCCGGCCGGTCTGCTGGGCGTCGGCGAACCGCTGATCTACGGCGTCAGCCTCCCGCTGGGCCGCCCGTTCATCACGGCGTGTGTGGGCGGTGCGTTCGGCAGCGGCTTCATCGGCCTGTTCAACCAGCTCGGCGACAAGGTCGGCTCCACGGCCATCGGCCCGTCCGGCTGGGCCCTGTTCCCCCTCCTCGACGGCAACCACGGCCTGGGCACCACGATCGCGATCTACGCGGGCGGCCTGCTGGTCGGCTACCTCGCCGGATTCCTCGCGACGTACTTCTTCGGCTTCAGCAAGGACCTGCTGACGGAGTTCAACGTCTCCCAGGAACCGACGGCCTCCACGGTCACGGCAACGGGCGGCCCGACGTCCCCGACGACCGGCCCGGACAGCCCGGCGAGGGAACCGGCCGGGGTCTGATACCTGACGTGAATGAGGGGCGGCACCCGATGGCTGGGTGCCGCCCCTCATGCGCCCCTCCGCCGTCCGCCCGCCCCGAGCTCCCCGACGGGCGCACCGAGGCGATGGGCCGCATCCGGGCGCCCTCCCGGCGTTAACCCCCCGCTAACCCTCCACGGTCACGGCGCTGGCCGGTGGGTTTCTAGCGTCGGAGTCGAGGCGGCATTCCGGTCGGCTCCTTCGCTCGCGCAGAGGTGTTCCCCATGCGTCGTACCTTGTCAGCCGTGGTGACCGGCCTTGTGGTCATTACCGGGGCCGCGGCCTGTTCCTCCTCTTCCGGTTCGTCCGGTTCCTCGCACTCGTCGTCCTCCTCCACGGTCGCGCCCCCGAAGGAGGTGAATCCGGCCGGTGACATCCCCGACAACCAGGTGTACGTCGCATGGTCGCCGTCCGGCGGCGGCTACACGGTGAAGGTCCCCGAGGGGTGGGCCCGTCAGCAGGTTGGCAAGGCCACGGTGTTCAGCGACAAGTTCAACAGCGTCCGGATCGACCGGAGTCCGGTGAACAAGGCCCCCACGGTCCAGTCGGTCCGCTCGGTCGATCTGCCGGCCATTCGGCGCAGCGCCAAGAACGTCACGGCGGGGAAGGTCAGCACCGTGAAGCGCTCGGGAGGCACCGCCGTGCTGGCCACCTACCGGGCCGACTCGGCGCCCGACCAGGTGACCGGCAAGAGCGTGCGCCAGGACGTGCAGCGGTACACGTTCTGGAAGAGCGGCAACCAGGTCGTGCTGACCCTGTCCGGCGCGGTGGGCGCCGACAACGTCGATCCGTGGCAGATCGTGACGGACTCCTTCCGGTGGGCATGATGAGTGCGACCCGGCTCACCGCCGATTCCCTGTACCGGTTCTTCCGCGCGGGCGAGGAGGAGACGTTCGCGCTCCAGGGCGTGGGGCTCCAGGTTGAGAAGGGTGAGATCGTCGCGGTGACCGGCCCTTCCGGCTCCGGGAAGACCACACTCCTGAGCTGCCTCGCCGGGCTCGACGAACCCGACGGCGGCACCGTGCACATCGCCGGCGAACGCCTTTCCCACCAGCAGGAACACCTACGCAGCCGGCTCCGTGCCCGGTACATCGGCGTGCTGTTCCAGTCCGGCAATCTGCTGGACCACCTCACAGTGCGCGACAACATCCGGCTGGTGCAGGGGCTTTCGGGCGGTAAGGACCGCCCCGGCGTGCACGAGCTGCTCCGGGACGTCGGGATCGCCCCTCGTGCGGGTGCGCTGCCCCGGCAGCTGTCGGGCGGCGAAGCCGCCCGCGCCGGGCTGGCCGTCGCACTGGCCAACAACCCGGCCGTTCTGCTGGCCGACGAGCTGACCGGCGAGGTCGACGGGGAGACGGAGCGCCGCGTCCTCGCGCTCCTGCGCGAACGCGCGGGTGCGGGCACGGCGATGGTGCTCGTCACCCACTCCCGCGCGGTGGCCGCCGTCGCGGACCGGGTGCTCCGGCTGCGTGACGGGCGGTGGGTGCGATGACCGACGCCGGTCCCACGACCGCGGAACCGCTCGTCGTCTGCGTGGACGCGGCTCGCACCTACGGCTCGGGGCCGAACGCCGTCGTCGCCGTGCACGGGGCGAACTGCGTCGTCCCCGCCGGTGCGCGGATCGCCGTGGTCGGCCCCTCCGGCTCCGGCAAGTCGACCCTGCTGCATCTGATGGCGGCCCTCGACCGGCCCACGGCCGGCACGGTCAGCCACCCCGGGCTGACCGCGGACCCCAAAAACGCTGCGGACATCCTGCAGGCCCGGGACATCGGTGTCGTCTTCCAGGGGCCCAGCCTGCTGCCGCCGCTCACCGCCATGGAGAACGTCACCCTGCCCCTGCTCATCGACGGCCTCGGAGCGGACGAGGCCGCCGACCGGGCGTCCGCCGCCCTGGCCGAGCTGGAGCTCGAAAAACTGGCCACCAAACTCCCGGACGAGATGTCCGCGGGTCAGGCCCAACGCGTCGCGGTCGCCCGGATGCTGGCCCGCAGACCGCGGCTGATCCTGGCCGACGAGCCGACCGGCCAGCTCGACCGCGAGACCGCCCGGCACGTGCTGGCGGTACTGCTGTCCGCCGCCGACTCGCTCGGCGCGGCCGTCCTGGTCACCACCCATGACGCCCGGGTGGCGGGCGCCCTCGACGAGCGCTGGTACATGGCCGACGGCCGACTCGTACAGCCCGAAACCCCCGACCGGGAACGTGAGTTGCGATGATCAGAATCTGGCTCTCGGGCCTGCTGCGGGTACGCAGCGGACGCCTGATCGGCACGGCACTCGGCGTGATGGTCGCCGTCGCCCTGCTCGCGGCGCTCGGCGGGTTCCTGTCCACCACCCGCGCCACCATGACGTCGCAGTCGGTGCGTTCGGTCTCCGTGGACTGGCAGGTCCAGGCGACCACCGGCGCTGACGCGCACCACGTGCTGTCCACCGTACGGGGCCTGCCCGGCACCAGGGCGGCCCTTCCGGTCGGGTACGCACAGACCGACGGCCTGGGCGCGCACACCGGCGGAACGACGCAGAACACCGGTGCGGGTTCGGTCCTCGGCCTGCCTCGCGGTTACGCCGCCGCCTTCCCCGGTGAGATACGACTGCTGGCCGGGCGGGAGCAGGGCGTGCTCCTCGCCCAGCAGACCGCCGCCAATCTGCACGCGGCCCCCGGTGACACCATCACCATCAAGCGGGCGGGCGGGCTGCCGCCCGTGCCGGTGAAGGTGGCCGGTGTCGTCGATCTTCCGTTCGCGGACTCGCTGTTCCAGAAGGTCGGCGCCCCGCCCCAGTCGCAGCCCTCCGCGCCGCCGGACAATGTCGTGCTGCTGCCCCAGCAGACCTGGCAGACCGTCTTCGGTCCGCTCGCCTCGGCCCGTCCCGACCTGGTGCAGTCGCAGATCCACACCCTGCGCACCCACTCCCTGCCGTCCGACCCGGCCGCCGCTTACTCCGCGGCCACGGGCAACGCGCACCACGCCGAGGTGCAGCTCGCCGGTACCGGCCTGGTCGGCGACAACCTCGGCTCGGTCCTGGACGCCGCCCGGTCCGACGCCCTGTACGCACAACTGCTCTTCCTCTTCCTCGGCGTGCCCGGTGCCGCGCTGGCCGCGGCCCTGACCTGGGCGGTCGCCCAGGCCGGTGCGGGCCGTCGCCGCAAGGAGCAGGCGCTGCTGCGGACGCGCGGTGCGACCGTCGGCCGGCTGATGAGCCTGGCGGGCGTGGAGGCGGCCGTGGTCGCGGTGCTCGGTGCGGTCGCAGGCCTGGGGCTGGCCACACTGGTGGACCGTGCGGCCTTCCACGGCAAGGGCATTCCGCTGTCCTGGATGCTGATCGCGTGCGGCGTCGGCGCCCTCGTCGCGGCGGCGACCGTACTGGTGCCCGCCCGGTACGACGCCCGCCGGGCCACGATCGTCTCGGGGCGCACCGCGGTCGGGCGGCCCACGGTGCCGCGCGCCGCGTGGTGGGTGCTGGGTCTCGGCCTGCTCGCCGGTTCGCTGGCCGTCTTCCGCGCCACAAGCGGCACCAACTACGCCCTGGTCCTGGCGCCCGAAGGCACCCCGACCCTGTCGGTCGACTACTGGGCGTTCGCCGGTCCCGCACTGTTGTGGGCGGGGAGCACGGTGGTGGCCTGGCTGCTGGTGGATCTGCTGCTGCGCCGCGGCAGGCCGGTCCTTGCCCGGCTGTTCCACCCGGCGGCGGGAGTTCTGTCCGGTACGGTCGCGGCCAGTCTGTCCCGGCAGCGGGGCACCGTGGTGCGCGCGGTGGTGCTGCTGGCACTGGCCTGCGCGTTCGCCGTGTCGACGGGCGTCTTCAACTCCACGTACCGCCAACAGGCGGCGGTGGACGCGGTGTTGACGAACGGCGCCGATGTCACGGTCACCCAGCCGGCCCTCTCCGCGGCGGACACCGCGAAGCTGGCGGCGGTGCCGGGAGTACGGCATGTGGAACCGCTCCAGCACCGGTTCGCCTATGTGGGCGCCGACTTGCAGGATCTGTACGGAGTACGGCCCGCGAGCATCGTGTCGGCGGGGCGGCTCCAGAACGCCTACTTCTCCGGTGGCACGGCACAGTCCCTGATGGACCGCCTGGCTCAACGTCCGGACGGGCTGCTGGTCAGCGCGGAGACCGCGCACGACTTCCAGCTGCACCCCGGTGATCAGGTGCGGCTGCGCCTGACCGACGCACGGACCGGCCAACTGCGTACGATCGCCTTCCACTTCCAGGGTGTCGCCAAGGAGTTCCCGACCGCCCCGAAGGACAGCTTCCTGATCGCCAACGCCTCGTACATCGCGCGTACGACGGGCAGCGGCGCCGCCGGGACGCTGCTGGCGGACACCGGGGGCACCGGCCAGCACCAGGTGGCGGACCGAGCGAAGAAGGCGCTGGGGCCGAGCGCCCATGTCACGGATCTGCCGTCGTCGCAGACCGTCGTCGGCTCCAGTCTGACCGCGGTCGATCTCGCCGGACTCACCCGGGTGGAGCTGGGCTTCGCCCTGGTGATCGGCGCGGCTGCGGGCGGTCTCGTACTGGCCCTGGGCCTGGCCGAGCGGCGCCGCACCCTGGCGCTGGCCTCGGTGCTGGGTGCCAGGGGCCGGCAGCTGTCCGGGTTTGTGTGGAGCGAGGCGGCGCTGGTCGCGGTGGCGGGTGGCGTGGCCGGTGCGGTGGTGGGGTGGGCCCTGTCGCAGATGCTGGTGAAGGTGCTCTCCGGGGTCTTCGACCCGCCCCCGGACCAGGTGGCGGTGCCATGGGCGTATCTCGCCGCGCTGGCCGGTGTCACGGCGGCCGCGCTGGCGGCGGCGGCCTGGGCGGCGGCGCGGCACGCACGCAGACCTCCGCTGACCGAACTACGGGAGTTGTGAGGGTTCCTGGCCCTCCACCGGCGCCGCCAGGAGCCAGGTGAACCGGGGCCGGGGCCGGGGCCGGGAGACGAAGAGCCTCCCGCCCTCGGCCTCGGCCAGCGAACGGGCCAGTGCGAGCCCGATCCCATGACTTCCGGTAACCGCACCGCCCCGCCGCGCGAACACACCGCCCGTACCTGTTTCCGGGATGCCGTCCCCCTCGTCCTCGACATCGACGGCGACGACCCCGGCGGTCTCCTTCGCGTGCACGGTCACCGTGCCCCGGCCGTGCGTCGCCGCGTTGGAGAGCAGCACGTCGAGGATCTGCCGGGCGGCCCGCTGCGATCCGAGCGCCTGTGGCAGCTCGTCGTCGGCCCTGATCTCCAGGCGCCGCCCCTGTGCGGCGAGCGGGCCGTGCCAGTCCGCCTCGGCCCGGGCGAACAGGGCCGCGAGGTCGAGCGGCGCCCGTTCGGGTACGTCCCTGGCCAGGGCGAGCAGGTCGTCCAGGGTGGTCTCCATGCGTTCGAGCTGCGCCAGGGCCGAACGGACGGCCGCGCGCGGACCGGCACCCGGACCGGCGCCCACACCGCCCTCCACATCAGCGTCCGGACCGGCCGCGAGGGACATCTCCAGTTCCAGTCGTACGCCGGTCAGTGCCGTACGCAGCTGATGCGAGGCGTCCGCGCTGAACGCCCGCTCCCGGCGCAGGAGTTCATCGATACGGGCGGCGGCCCGCGCCAGTGCCTGGCCGACCGCGTCCGGCTCCGGAAGCCCGGACGGCTCCGCCCGGGCCGTCAGATCGCCGCCCTCCATCTCCCGGGCGACCCCGGCCAGCTCCTCCAGCGGGCGGGCCAGACGCCTGCTGGACCGTACGGCGAGCAGAGCGCCCACGCCCACCGCGACCGCTGCCAGCGCCAGCATTCCGGCCCAGGTCAGCGCGGCCCGCTGCAGGGGCTGGGAGGCCGGCGAGGCGACCCGTACGACCGCCCGCACCCGCTCCGAGCCACCCACGGGGACGGCAGCGACCAGGCTGTCGCCGACCTGCCGGGTGACGACTCGGCCCGCCTCCGCGTCCCGTACCGGGGCATCGCCCGTGTCCGGCCCCGTTCCGAGGATGCGCCGGGCGTCGGGCCCGTACACCGCGACGTCCGTACCGGACTCGACAGGCGGCAGCTCGATCGGGTCGCCCGTACTGGTGATCCGCTCGGGCAGGCTGAGCGCGACCTGTTCGCCCAGCGACTGCGCCTCCCGCTCCTCGTCCTGCTGGTACAGCCGCAGCGCCGCGTAACCGAGCGGCAGCGCGAAGAGCAGCACCGCGCACGCCACGGCGAGAACGGTCGCTCTCAGAATGCGACGACGCACGGCACGCCCTTTCTCATGACCGGGCTCCGGTCACGGCCCGGTGGGGTCCTCCAGCCGGTACCCGAACTGCCGCAACGTCGTGATGCGCACCAGGTCACCGAGCTTGCGACGGAGGGCGGCCACATGGACGTCGAGGGTCTTGGTGGGGCCGAACCAGTTCTCGTCCCACACGTCGCTCATCAGATCCTCCCGGCTCACCGCCTCCCCCGGGTGGACCGCGAGCCGAACGAGCAGGTCGAATTCGCGGGGCCTGAGCTGCACCTCACCGGTCGGGGTGGTGCAGCGCCGTGCCGACCGGTCGATCACCACCGCCCCGACACGGACCCGGGGCGCACCGCCGTTCGCGTGGGGCGCCGCCCGCCGCAGATGGGCGGTGACCCGTGCCTGGAGTTCGGCGAGCCGGAACGGCTTGGTCAGGTAGTCGTCGGCGCCGCACTCCAGGGCTTGGATGACATCCATTTCCCCGGTACGGGCGGTCAGCACGACCAGCACCGCGTCCGGCGCCCGCTCCCGGAGCCTGCGGCAGAGTTCGAAACCGTCGATGTCCGGCAGCCCCAGATCGACGAGGAGGAGATCGGCGACGGGCTGCTGCTCGGTACTCGCCAGGGCGCTCGCCCCGTCGGGGCACCACTGGCTGTCGTGGCCCAGCACGCGCAGGGTCGCGACCAGCCGACTGCCGATCGCCGGGTCGTCCTCGATGACCACGATGCGCGCCACTCCGTCACGCTACCGCGGCCGGGCGGCGCCGGTCCGTCCGCGCACACTGCTCCGCCCTGGCCACGCCCCGATGGTGCCGCACGCCACCTGAACAGAACCTGAACGCGCTGGGGTACCCGGCGCCGGCCGGGTAATACTGGCCGGGTGACCGCTGCACGCATTCTTGTCGTCGAGGACGACCACGGCCTGCGCGATGTCCTGGCCCGTGGCCTGCGCGACGAGGACTTCGACGTCGTGACCGCCGCCGACGGCGCCACCGCTCTGAAGACCGTCGACGAGTCGGTGCACGCGGTCGTGCTCGATGTGGGGCTGCCGGACTCCGACGGGCGCGATGTGTGCCAGGCGATGCGCGGTGCGGGGTTCACCGTTCCGGTGATCTTCCTGACCGCACGGGGCAATCTCACCGACCGGCTCTCCGGTTTCGCCTCCGGCGGCGACGACTACCTGGTGAAGCCGTTCCACCTCAGCGAGCTCGCGGCCCGCGTCCGCGCGGTCCTGAACCGCGCCGGTCACCGCGGCAGCACCCTCGCCGACAGCGCGGGCGCGATGCGGCTGAACCCGATACGGCACGAGCTGACGGTCCACGGCCACCCCGTGGCCCTGACACCGACCGAGTTCCGCCTGCTGGCGTGCCTGATGTCCGGCCCCGGGAACGTGGTACGCCGCCGGGCCCTGCTGCGGGCGGGCTGGCCGGAGGGGGCGCAGGTCAGCGACAACACCCTGGACCAGTACCTGGCCCGCCTGCGCCGCAAGCTCCGCGAGGCGGACAGCCCGCAGACCATCAGCACCGTCCGCGGCATCGGCTACCGCTTCGGCTGAGGACCGGAACGGCAACCCGCCGCCGCATCCGACCAGAGGCCCCGATGAACCGGTGAACCGATGAACCGCTACCTCACCCCCCGCACCCTCCGCGGCCGCCTCGCCCTGATGGCCCTCGCCACCAGCGCCCTGTGGATAGGCGTCCTGACCACGGTCTTCAACATCGCCCTCGACAACCGGCTCCACGGACAGGCCGACGACGTCCTGCGCACCCGCGCCGAGGCCGTGGCGGCGACGGTGGACGTACGACCGGACGGCCGGCTCGTCGTCCGGGAGCCCACCGAGGACCGGGCCCTGGACGTCGGGGTCTGGATCTTCCAGGGCGACACGGTGATCGAGAAGCCCCCCACCGCGCCCGCCGGCCTGGAGGTCCAGGCATCCCGCCTCGCCGGACGGCGCGAGACGTTCGCCGACACCGAGGGCCCCGGGTCATGGCGGCTGTACGCCTTCCCCGTCGACGCCCCTGCCCGGCAGGGCCACACACCCACGCAAGCCGGCACCGTCGTCAGCTCCGTGAGCCTCGACCCGTACCGCAGCACGGCGGACACCGCCCTGGTCGGCTCGATAGCGCTGGCCGTGCTCCTGCTGGCCACCATCTATCTCCTGACCCGCCTCGTCGTGCGACGGGCCCTTCGCCCCGTCGCCGCGATGAGCGAGCAGGCCACCCGGTGGAGCGCCGCGGGCGCCCCCGAACGGTTCGGCGCCGAGGGCAGACCCGCCGAGCTCGCCGCGTTCGCCACCAGTCTGGATGCCCTGCTGGACCGGCTGGCCGCCGTCCTGCGCCACGAGCAGCAGCAGGCCGCCGAGCTCTCTCACGAACTGCGCACCCCGCTCGCCCGCATCGCCGCCGAAACCGAGTGGCTGACCGGACGCCCGCGCAGCACGGAGCAGCAGGAAACCTCCCTGGAGGCCATCGCGGGCGCCGCCGCGACGATGCGGCAGATCTGCGACTCGCTGCTCTCGGAGGTCCGTACCCGCAATGCGCAGACCCCCGGCCGCTCCCGCTTCTTTGACATCGCGCACCGCCTGGCGGAACGCAACGCGGCCCTGTTCCCCGATGCCCCACCGGTGACCGTCACAGCGGACAGCACCACAACCGACAGCGCACCCGACGTGAGCATCGGCGTGTCGGAGGACGTCGCCGAGCGCATCCTGACGCCGCTCCTGGACAACGCCCGCCGCTACGCCGCCCGCTCGATCACCCTCACCTGCACGGTGAGCGCGGGCGAGGTCACGGTGTACGTCTGCGACGACGGCCCCGGCGTCCCGGAGGACTTCGTCGCCTCACTCTTCGAACCCGGCCGCCGTGCCCGCCCGGAGGACGGACACGACGGCGCGGGACTCGGTCTGGCCCTGGCCCGACGGCTGGCCAGGGCCGCGGGCGGCGACATCGCGCTGGACGCCGCGGCCCCCGGCGCACGCTTCGTCGTCACCCTTCCTGCGGGCTGACCACCACCGCCTCCGCCACATCGCGCCGGGTCCGGGTCAGGAAAACGACGAGACCGAGGATGACGACGAGGAACAGGACGCTGGTGCCGACCGTGCCCAGCCCCAGCCCGCCGTCCGCCGTGGGCTGCGACAGGTAGTCGCCCAGCGAGGCGCCGAGCGGCCTGGTCAGGACATACGCGATCCAGAACGACCACACCGCGTTGAAGTCCAGCGTGCGGTGCGCGAGCGCCACGGCCGCGATCAGCGCGGCGAACACGACCGCGGAGAGCCAGTACCCCAGGTCCAGCTTCTCCGCCGTGAGGTCGCCCGCGGACGTGCCCAGAGCGAAGGTGAACAGGATCGCCAGCCAGTAGAACGCCTCGCGGCGCGTCGTCCGGATCGAGTGGATGGACAGCGTCCGCTCACTCGCGTACCAGGCGAAGAACGTGACGGTGAGCGCCACCGCGAACACCACGGTCGTGGTCTGGAGCGGAACGCCGAGGTTGTCGGTCAGGTTGTCGCTGATCAGCGTGCCGACCACGCTGATCAGGACCACGGACAGCCAGTACAGGCCCGGCACATAGGCACGCGCCCGGAACTGGAAGACGAGGGTGGCGACCAGCAGCGCACTCATCAGGTACGAGGTGTTGGTCAGCCCCATGCCCAGATTGTCGTTGAGCAGATCGGCCGCGGTCTCACCCACGGTGGTGCACAGCACCTTGATCACCCAGAAGTAGAGGGTCACTTCCGGGACCTTGTTCAGCATCTGCCGCGCTTGGGAGCGCGTGCCGGGCGCGGACGTGCCGGTCATGTCGGTTGTCATGGAACGGCACGCTGGCAGGACCTCCCTGAACTTTTCCTGACTGCGCTCAGCGCGGGAGTGACCACCGATTGTGACTTTACGCGGTCGATACATTACATTGCGTCACGAACGGCCATGATCATCACGGCTCGTCATGCACCACTGGAGATCCTCGTGCGACACATGTTCACCAAGATCGGAAGCCTCGCCGCCGTAGCGATGCTCGCCTTCACCGTGGCCCAGCCGGCCCAGGCCACCCAGCAGAGCGAGGGGGCACAGCGCGCCGCCGCTGTCGCGCCCGCGTACTTCGAGATGACCGACATCACCCGGAGCACGTTCATCGTGAAGCTGGTGGAGGGGCGCGAGATCCAGCACGCCAGGGACCTGGTGAGCGGCGCCACCGACGACGAGCCGCACGTCATCGGCAGGATCAAGAAGTACCCGGCCTCGTACAACCCGGGCTGGAGCTACCACTTCGACCCGGCGTCGGTCCACTTCTTCGACTACGCCTTCGAGGTCTGCGACGCGACAGTGCCGTACGTCGAGGAGCACCTCGACGAGGCCGGTGGCCCCTTCCTGCCCGGCCTCATCTTCTGCCCCTGGACTTCGGAGCTCGTACGTGAAGTCCCGGCTCCGTAAGGCAGGTTGACCGGGCCGACCGGCCCGACCGAAGGGCGGCACCCATCCAGGGCGTCGCCCTTCCCCACGTCCGCCGCCGCATCAGGCTTGACGAGCGGAGACCGTCACGGCAGCCGCCCCTCCCGATTGACCTCCCTGACCCAGGCCCGCAGCACTTCCCCGAGCGGGGCCGGGCGCACCGACTCCGGCGGACAGTCCCACTCCACACCGCCACCCGGCGCCCGCAGCTGTACGCAAGGCCCGACGCACCCCATCACGCGCCCCACCCGCCCATCCCGCGTGTCCACCGCGAACGACCCCGGCTCGGGCGCACACGGCTCAAGCCCCTCACCCGTCATGACCGGCCAGCCCCTGCGCCTCCAGCACCACACTCAGCCGCAGCGCCGTGTCGAGGTTGCACCGGCCGAGGTCGACCAGCGGCGACACCGGTTCGTTCCCCGCACACGACACCGGGTCGATCCGCAGCGAGGGCAGCGTGATCCCGAGCCCGGAAAACCCCTCCTTCAGCCGCGCCACAGCGTCCTCCGCCGCCCGCACTCTGCCCTCTGCCGCCCTGCGCCGTTCCGTCGTCGTCATGATCCATCCCTTTCCACGCTGAGTAATGACAATGCATACCCAGCGTGTCCAACACGTCGCTAGCCTGGAAGAGGCGCAGAACCAACAACCGCACGTGTGTCACAGGGAGTTGTCATGCCAGGCCCCAAGAAACTCGACCCCTCCTCCTCTCCACGCGCCCTGCTCGGCGCAGAACTCCGCCACAGAAGAGAGGGCAAGGGCCTCTCCCAGGAGGATCTGGGCCTCCCGCTCTTCGTCAGCGGCTCCTTCATCGGACAGCTGGAGTCCGGCACGCGACGGATGCAGGTGGATCAGGCCCAGAAGCTGGACGAGATCCTGAAAGCGGACGGGTTCTTCGCGCGCAACTGCGTTGCACTGAAGAAGTCGAAGTACCCGGACCACTTCGCGGAAGCGGCCGAGGCGGAGGCCGTGGCAAAAAGGATCAAGGAGTACGCGCCGCTGCTGATCCCGGGCCTGTTGCAGACGGAGGCTTACGCGAGGGCGGTGTTCAGGGCGTACCAGCCGACGGCGCCGGAGGAGGAGATCGACAGCCTGGTGGCGGCACGGCTCGAACGCGGCCAGCTCCTGGACGATCCAACAACGCCAATGTTGTGGACGGTTCTTGACGAGGCCGTATTACGTCGCTGCTCGGGCGGGCCTGCGGCGATGGAAGAGGCACTGCGACACATCGCAGCGCTGATCCGACGCCACCGGATCATCGTGCAGGTGATTCCCTTCAGCGAGGGTGCACACGCGGCCATGGACGGCGGCTTGAAGCTGATGTCGTTCTCCGACGCACCTCCGCTCGCCTATCTCGACGGGCTCGGGTCAGGCCAACTGCTGGACGAACCGGGGCCTGTCGCTCGCTACGAACTGACTTACGATCTGCTTGCGGCCAGCGCATTGTCACCGGAATTGTCCCTGGCTCTGATCGAGTCGGTGGCGGAGGATTACGCCCATGAAGATCAGCAGTTCTGACTACGACCTGTCCTCAGCGACCTGGCACAAGTCCTCACACAGCGGCGGCGACGGTGGCAACTGCCTCGAAGTCGCGACCTGGCGGAAGTCCACGTACAGCGGCGGCGACGGCGGCGACTGCCTCGAAGTCGCCGACGGCCACCCCGGCATCGTCCCCGTACGCGACTCCAAGGTGACCGAGGGCCCGACCGTCGTGTTCCGGGCCGCCGCCTGGGCCTCGTTCGTCACGGACCTCAAGCACGCCTGAGAGGTTTCGCGACCGTCGGTGGGCAGCCGCGACGGGGCGGCCGACGAGGCGGCGGGGCCGTTACGGCTTCAGCTTGTCGGCCTCCCGGACCTCGTGGAGGTGGATGAGGACGTCGAAGGACTTGGCGATCGCGATATCGCGCGGCTCGTAGGGGAACTGCGTGCCGAGGTTGAGCGTGGGCCGGGCAACGTTCAGCCAGGCGCGCGCCGCGGCCGGGGCCTTGCGGACGTCGAGGTAGAAGTCCCGGTAGCGGACCTGGTCGAGGGTGTGCTCGTTCCTGCCGGGCCCGGCGGCGTCCACGGTGAACTTCTTCCAGTCACCGCCGAGCGCGCCGTCCTTCGACAGGAAGGAGCCCCGGTCGAAGGTGAAGCCGATGGGGAGGTAGTCCTTGCCCATCGTGTCGCGCAGGAACGACCCCTGCGTCTTGGAGTACATCTCGGGATCGCCGGCGACGTAGCCGACGTGGTCGTTCTGCGCCGACAGCAGGATCTTGTCGCCGGTGTGCTGCTGCCACCAAGTGACGTTCTGGGCCATCACCTCGTCGCGGAAGCGCTCCAGGGTGTTCACCGACTCCGGATCGTCGGGGTTCAAGGTGAGGAACTTGGCGGTCTGGGCGATGGAGCGGGCGTTCTGCTCGGCCCAGTCGAACGCGTCTCCGCCGGAGCCCTTCTGGCTGCTGACCAGTTCCAGGGCCTGCTGCGCGTTGGCGGCGAGCCGCTGCCGTTCCGCGAGCGGCTTGCCCAGGTAGGCGAAGACGTCGTCGATGGGCCGCAGGCCGGTGTAGAGCTCGTTGAGCCGCGCCAAAACGTCCGGGTGGTTCTCCTGTACGTAGCCGGTCACCCGGCCGAAGAACGCGTCGTTCAGCGAGGGGGCGCCGATGTCGTCACCCATGAAGTGGACGGGGCGGTCGGGGTGGTGGCGGTTGTAGTCGCGCATCCACTCGATGAGGCTCACGAACTCCTCGCGTTCCCACGGGGAGTTGGCCAGCGTCTCCTTGGCGATCTTGCGGGCGTCGCCCTTGCCGGTCTGGAGGTAGTCGTCGATCTGGAGTCCCGCGGACCAGCTCAGCTCCAGGGCGAAGGTGGTGAAGCCCTTCTTCTCGACGAGGTGGCGGAAGACCCGCTCCTTCATGGTGAAGAACTCGTGGGAGCCGTGGGTGGCCTCGCCGAGGCCGACCACCTCGGCGTCGCCGACCATCACGGACAGGGCTCGCAGGTCGGCCGTGTTCCCGCCGGGCTCGGTCGAACGCAGCGGGTGGGCCGCCTGCTCCAGTGCGCGTACCGGGTTCTGCTTCCCGTCGGCCATACCGGCCGTATCGGCTGTGGCGGCCTGGACCGCCACAGGAGTGAGGACCGCTCCCATCGCGACCGCCGCCGTCACCAGCAGTCCCCGTCGGCTGATGCGCTTGTGCTGCCTAGCCATGCTGTTTACCCCTCGACTTGCGTTGTGCAACTTGAGAAGGATCATCGCCTGAGAATCCGTTGCCGCGCGCTGGGGACAGCTTCCGAACCCTTCCGGGGGTAAACCCCCCGCACGAAGTGGAGCAGGGTGGATGGTGAACGAGAGCAGAAGTCGTCGCCTCCGAACCCGAGGTTGTAGAAGCCACGTGCGGTCGTGCCAAGTGGCGTGACCGCTCGCGCACTCGATCGGGTGGACGTTTCCGGCCATAGATGCGGTTTGGGTGAGAAATACCCTCCCCGGACGCGATCATTCGGCCGTGATCTCATCAATCCGGACGGCTCACCGTCCCAAGTCCCTGATCCCGGCCGGGCTCGGCGTACTCGCCGTGCTGTCCCTGCTGCCCGCGGTCCCGGCCGCGGCCGCACCCGTCAAGGCTGACGCGTCGCCCCGCGCGGTGACCTCCGCCGAGCGCAGGACCGCCGCGTACCTCGACTCGTTGCAGGGCAGGCCCGAGAGGCTGAAGGACTTCTTCAAGGCACTGCCCAAGGGGGGTGACCTCCACAACCACCTGTCGGGCGCGGCGCAGACCGAGTTCCTGATCAAGCTCGCGGGCGAGAAGGGGCTGTGCATCGACGCGACGATGACGGCTGTCGCGCCGCCGTGCGGACCCGGCAAGAGGCCCGCCGTCGACGCGCAGACGGATGCCGCGTTCCGGCAGCAGATCGTCCGGGCCTGGTCCATGCAGGACTTCCCGTCCGATCAGTCCGGGCACGACCACTTCTTCGACACCTTCGGCAAGTTCAGCCTGGCGACCTGGGACCGAGGCAAGCTGCTCGCCGACGTGGCCGACACCGTGGTCGAGCAGAACCAGTTCTATCTGGAGACCATGGTCACCCCCGCGTCGGAGAGCACCAAGCAGCTTGCCGACGCCGTGGGTTACGACCCCGACTTCGCCGCCTTCCACCGCAAGCTTCTGGCCGACGGCCGGCTCGACCGGGTCGTGGACGATGCGGTCCGGGAGGCCGACGCCGCCGACGCACAGTTCCGGGTGGCCGCGCACTGCGACACCGCGCGCCCCGATCCGGGCTGCAGGCTCCCCGTCAGGTGGATCTCCCAGGTGTCCCGGGGCAGCACCCCGGCACGGGTGTTCACACAGATCGCGGTCGGCATGCGGCTGGCGGAGCGCGACCCGAGGTTCGTCGCGGTCAACCTCGTACAGCCGGAGGACGGGGAGAGCGCGCTGCTCAACTACAGCCTCCAGATGCGGATGCTGAACTATCTGCGCGGCCGGTACCCGGGCGCCCACCTCACCCTCCACGCCGGTGAACTGGCCCCCGGCCTGGTCAAGCCCGAGGACCTGACCTTCCACATCCGCGAGGCCGTACTCGTCGCCGGAGCCGAACGCATCGGACACGGCGTGGACCTCGTCCACGAGGACGACTGGCGGCAGCTCGCCCGGACGATGGCGCGACGCAAGGTGGCGGTCGAGGTGCCGTTCAGCAGCAACAAGCAGATCCTCGGCATCGCGGGCGACGACCACCCGTTCAACGCGTACCGCCGCTACGGCGTCCCGGTGGTCCTGTCCACCGACGACCCGGGGGTCTCGCGGATCGACATCAGCCACGAGTACCAGTACGCCGCCAGGACGTACGACCTCGGCTACACCGAGCTGAAGGACCTGGCCCGCGCCTCGCTGGAGTACGCGTTCCGCAACGGCCGCAGCCTGTGGGACTCCGGCTCCGCCCCCTCCGGCTACCACCTGGTCGCCGCCTGCTCGGGCAACCGGCCCGGCACCGACCACCCGAGCACACGCTG
The DNA here is from genome assembly GCF_043200155.1 of Streptomyces sp. NPDC048473. NCBI lineage: Bacteria > Bacillati > Actinomycetota > Actinomycetes > Kitasatosporales > Streptomycetaceae > Streptomyces > Streptomyces sp. NPDC048473. The sequence goes on along the minus strand of NZ_JBICXE010000015.1, from coordinate 175,392 downwards.
CGCCCGCTACCTCGCCGACAACCCGAAGGCAGCGACCGAGTGGCGCCAGGAGACGGCCTTCGCCACCTTCGAAGCCCGTCACCGGTAACCGCGCACAGCACACGTCCGGGCCCGGGGCTCAAGTCCCCGGGCCCGGACGCATGTTGTCCGGCTACCGGGCCAAATCGGTGTCGTAGCCGTGCCGGGCCACCTCGACCTTGTCGAGGTTGGTGGAGGCCCATTCCGCGAGGTGGGCGAAGAGCGGGGCGAGGCTGCGGCCGAGCTCGCTGATCTCGTACTCGACCCGAGGGGGGACCTCCGGGTGGTAGGTGCGCACGACCATGCCGTCGCGTTCGAGCTGCCGCAGCCGCTGGGTCAGCACCTTCGGCGTGATCCTGGTGATCCGGCGTTCCAGCTCGACGAACCGTTGCCGACCGTGCATGTTGAGGGTCCACAGGATCGGTGTGGTCCACCGGCTGAACACGATGTCCACGACCGGGCCGATCGGACAGGCCTGTTCGGGATCGGCCGACGCGGATTCCATCAAGGTTGCGCTGTCCGCCATGCGGATCCCCTCGGGGTAGTTCGGGGTAGTCACTTTCCTCTAGGTACCTACTATACCGACGGTGTTAGCTTCACGGGGTCGCAGCGAGTTCACCCCGCCCCGCGACGTTCTCGCCCGCTCGGGCGTGAACAACCACGTTGAAACAACACGGGAGTTGGCCATGATCGTAGTGACGGGAGCGACCGGCAACGTCGGTCGACCGCTCGTGCAGGCACTCGCGGCAGCCGGTGAGCAGGTGACGGCAGTGTCCCGGAGCGTCTCGGACGCGGCCGTGCCGCAGGGCGTCCGGTACCGACAGGCCGACCTGTCCGACCCAGAGAGCCTCCGGCCTGCCTTCGACGGCGCTGACGCACTGTTCTTGCACGACACCGGCGCCGGTGCGCACCTGCTGAGCCCACGGGACATCCTCGACGTCGCGAAGACCGGCGGGGTGGGACGGATCGTGCTGCTGTCCTCCCAAGGAGTCGCAACCCGCCCGGAGTCGGCCTCCCACGGGAGCTTGGGACGGTCCATCGAGGACACTGTCCGGCAGTCGGGCATGGACTGGACGATCCTGCGGCCCGGTGGCTTCGCCTCCAACGCCTACGCCTGGGCCGAGTCGGTCCGTGCCCGACGGACCGTCGCCGCACCGTTCGCCGACGTCGGCCTGCCGGCCATCGACCCGGCCGACATTGCCGAGGTGGCCGCCGCGGTCCTGCGCGAAGACGGCCACGCCGGACGGGTATACGAGTTGACCGGGCCCGCCCTCAGCACGCCCCGGCAACGAGCCGAGGCGATCGGCGACGCGCTCGGCGAGCCGATCCGGTTCATCGAGCAGACCCGCGACGAGGCCCGTGCGCAGATGCTGCAGTTCATGCCCGAGCCCGTGGTCGGGACCACCCTCGACATCCTCGGCAAGCCCAACCCCGCCGAGCAGCGCATCAGCCCCGACGCCGAGCGGATCCTCGGCCGCGCGCCCCGCACCTTCGCCGACTGGGCCCGGCACAACATCGCCGCCTTCCGGTAGGGCATACAGCCGAACTGGCGGGAGCCCGGCCATCGGCCCTGCCGCGACGGAGAAAACCGCCCCGTGCCGGGAAGGACGTTCCCGGCACGGGGCGGCTGCATGATCGGCGAACAGGTACTAGCCGAGCCGCTCCAGGATCCACTGGGGCCCGCCGTCGTAGCTGATGATCGCGCGGCTGCCCTGCGTGGTCAGGTGGCCCAACTCGCCCCGGCCGAGGGCGATGGCGACCGGCCCTTCGTCGGGCGCGCCCTGGATCGTCCACCGGTCGGGGTGGTTGTCGCACTCGGCGACCCACACGGCCGGCGGGTAGATCCGGATCGGCGAGAGCGCCAGGCAGCGGCGTTCCCCGCGCGCCTCGACGATCTGGGCCAGACCGTCGCCCTGGTTGCGGATCTCCCACACGGTGCCGGGGTTGCAGGGCTCGATGTGGCCGCCCAGCGGGCCTTCACCGCCCGCCAGACACGCGCCGCTGCGTACGTCACGGATGAAGTAGGCGCCGTCGTCGGCGGCCTGAGCGGGAGTCGCCAGCGCCGCCAGGGCGACAGCGGACACGGCGAGGGAGAGGATCGAACGAATACGCACGGGACTCCTCGTACGAGAGAGAAACACTGGGAGACGGGCCAAGGGCAGCCCTGCGTCCCAAGATCACAAACATGTGCGGCCGTTCACACGCTCCCCAGGCCCCCGGCCCGGCTTTCCACCCCAACGGCGGCGGCGCACGCGAATCACACGCGGCGCACTCGCGCCACTCCCGCGCGCCCCCACCAGGCGAAATTCCCCGGAGCTCAAGCCGCGAAGTCCGAGCGCTCTTTCCGAGGAGCGGGAGGTGGGCCACTTCCCACCCACCCTCCCTGCCCGGAGAGTTGACTTTTCGTGACCGGCTTGCCACGGATGGTGGCGACGCTCTAGCGTTCCGAATAACGAACAACCCCCGCCGGGTGCAGGAACACCTGACGGGGGTTTGACCACCTCGATCGTTAGGCCCGATCTGATGGCTGACAGCCAGCATAGTGCTGCCCCGTGCGCCCCGCACGTATCCCTGCCCGCGCTCCCGCACCCGATGGCCAATCCTGGTTACGGCAAGCGTTCCGCACCCGCCCAACACCCCCGCACCGTTCGCGATTTCGCGCATCTGCCGCCCCGTGAGGCGTCCATCGCCGCGTATATCGACCGGCTGCCCGAGGGCGCCGACATCTCCGTGAAGACGCTGGCCAAGGTCCTCCCGTACGGCCAGTGCGCGCTGCGGACCGCCCTCAACCGGCTCCAGGACGCCGGGCACCTGCGGCGCGGCAGCGAGTGCGTCGCCAATGACGAGGTCCTGCTCTGGGTGACCCGCACGTTCTTCTCCCGTACCGCGCGAAACGACGACTGGTGGGCGGCGTTCACCCGGGGCGACGCACCTCCGGAGCAGCAGAACCAACACCCCACCCGTTTCCGGGCGTTCGTACTGCTGGCCGCACTGGGCCGTTCCGCGCCCGCCCTCACCCTCTCGGCGGCGGACTGCGCGGCGCTGGAACCGCAGGTCACCGACTGGTTCGAGCGCGGCGCCACGGAGGCGGAACTGCTCCACGCCCTCACCGACGGCCTGCCCACCCCCGTCCACCACGCGGCGGCCCTCGTCCGCAGGCGGCTGACCGACAAGATGCCACCCGAACGAGTCACTCCGGCACAACAGCGGACGGTGTTGCGCGCCCTCGAATGCAGCGAGTGCCGCGCACCCGGCAGCGCGGAGGCCCTGATCGGCGGCCGATGCGGACCATGCCGGGGCAACCCCGTCGACGTGCCCACCGGGCCGGCCGGAACCGTTCCGGCCATGGGCGTACGCGACCGCATGAGCGAGGTCCGGGCAGCAATGACCCCACGATCCGAGCGGATTGTTCACCCGCGCCGCTCCCGCCGCCCGTGATCGCGGGGTGCCCGAAACCGGCTCCCACCTGGGAGTGATTTGATCCACTTCTCCAGCCGGATCGCTACTCCATGTGTTCCCATTGGCACTCGTAGTAACGAATCAGTGCAAAGGGGAACGAATAATGTCCGAACCGACCCACGAGCAGATCGTCTCGGAGCTTCTCAGCAAGCCCGCCATCACTCTCGCCCCCGGCCCCCGCCTGGACGCCGAGAAGCACGGCGCCCTCCCGCTGCCGCCCAGCACCGTGTGGGACCTGCCGGGCGGCACCGCCTGGGTGTATTTCGCCGAGGGGCACTCGGGTCTCGTACGGCCCGTGATCTTCGCCGACGGCTTCAACACGGGGCCGAGCAGCCTGGACTTCTCCTGGGAGATCATGGAGTTCGGCGACTACGCGCTCATCAGCGAACTGCGCCGCCGGGGACACGACGTCATCATTCTCGGCTTCCATGAGCGCAGTGCATCGATTCTGGACAACTCCAAGACCGCGCAGGCCGCGATCCAGCACGCCATCGCGGAGCGGCAGGGCCACGCGCCGCTGGCCGTCGGCGGGTTCAGCATGGGCGGGCTCGTCACCCGGCACGCGCTGGCCAAGATGGAGAGCCAGAGCATCGACCATCAGACCGCTCTGTACTTCTCGTACGACAGCCCGCACCGGGGCGCCTGGATCCCGATCGCGCTGCAGGCGTTCGCGCACTACATCAAGGATCTCGACAGCCGGTTCTCCGACCAGATCAACAGCCCGGCCGCCCGTCAGCTGCTGTGGCGGCACATCGGGAAGTGGGACGGGACGCCGGGCCGGAGCGACGAGCGTGCCGCGTTCCTCGCGGAGATGGAGGCCATCGGCGAATGGCCGCGCCGGCCGCGGCTGGTCGGTGTCGCCAACGGCACGGCCGACGGCGTCGGCACCGATGTGCAGGCCGGCGAACTGGCCCTGGAGGGCAAGGGTCTGTCGGTCGCGGGCACCAAGCTCTACACCCAGTCCCCGGGCGACAACGAACTCGTCGCGAAGCTGCGGGTGGTGACGCTGAAGACCAACGAGGTGCGTACGTCCGGACTCCCGTCGATCGACGGCGCACCCGGCGGCTCGCTGGAAGGGTTCGGCATCCTCGCCGACGGGTTCAACGCCCTCAACCCCATCCTCGGGTTCAAGACCGACGCACGTATCCGCTCGCACTGCTTCGTCCCGGCCGTCAGCGCGGTCGACGTCGGTGATCTGGACACGGACGAGGAGCTGTACAAGGACATCTCCGCGCTCCCGCCGGGTGCCAGTGGGCTCGACGAGTTCAAGCTCGCGTCCCAGAACGAGGGCCACACCCTCGTGACCGAGGAACTCTGCACCTGGCTCCTCGACCGGCTCCCGTAGGGCGGGACAGCGCGCGCCCACGGTGCTCCGGCGGGCATCGTGGGCGCAGCCCGTCCCGCAGAGAACGACATCGGCCCCCGGGGACGAATCCCCGGGGGCCGATGCGGCAAAGCTGTACAGGAACTACCGATCCGTCAGGATCAGAAGTCCATGTCACCGCCCGGCATGCCGCCCGGAGCGGCCGCAGAGGCCTTCTCCGGCTTGTCGGCGATGACGGCCTCGGTGGTCAGGAACAGCGCGGCGATGGACGCGGCGTTCTGCAGGGCGGAGCGCGTGACCTTCGCCGGGTCGAGAATGCCCTCGGCGATCATGTCGACGTACTCGCCGGTCGCGGCGTTCAGACCGTGACCGATCGGCAGGTTGCGCACCTTCTCGACGACGACTCCGCCCTCAAGACCACCGTTGACGGCGATCTGCTTGAGCGGGGCCTCCAGCGCCAGCTTGACGGCGTTGGCGCCGGTCGCCTCGTCACCCGAGAGCTCCAGCTTCTCGAAGACGGCCGAGGCCTGGAGCAGAGCCACGCCACCACCGGCGACGATGCCCTCCTCAACGGCGGCCTTGGCGTTGCGCACCGCGTCCTCGATGCGGTGCTTGCGCTCCTTGAGCTCGACCTCGGTCGCGGCACCGGCCTTGATGACGGCCACGCCGCCGGCCAGCTTCGCGAGGCGCTCCTGGAGCTTCTCGCGGTCGTAGTCCGAGTCGGAGTTCTCGATCTCGGCACGGATCTGGTTGACGCGACCCTGAACCTGGTCGCTGTCACCGGCACCGTCGACGATCGTGGTCTCGTCCTTGGTGATGACGACCTTGCGGGCGCGGCCGAGCAGGTCGAGACCGGCGTTCTCCAGCTTGAGGCCGACCTCCTCGGAGATGACGGTGCCACCGGTGAGGATGGCGATGTCGCCGAGCATGGCCTTGCGGCGGTCACCGAAGCCCGGGGCCTTGACGGCGACGGACTTGAAGGTGCCACGGATCTTGTTGACGACCAGGGTCGACAGGGCCTCGCCCTCGACGTCCTCGGCGATGATCAGCAGCGGCTTGCCGGACTGCATGACCTTCTCCAGCAGCGGAAGGAGGTCCTTCACGTTGCTGACCTTGGAGTTCACGATCAGGATGTACGGGTCGTCGAGAGACGACTCCATGCGCTCCATGTCGGTGGCGAAGTACGCCGAGATGTAGCCCTTGTCGAAGCGCATACCCTCGGTGAGCTCCAGCTCCAGACCGAAGGTCTGGGACTCCTCGACGGTGATGACGCCTTCCTTGCCGACCTTGTCCATGGCCTCGGCGATGAGCTCGCCGATCTGGGTGTCGGCGGCGGAGATGGAGGCGGTCGAAGCGATCTGCTCCTTGGTCTCCACGTCCTTGGCCTGCTCCAGGAGGGCGGCGGAGACGGCCTCGACGGCCTTCTCGATGCCCCGCTTGAGGGCCATCGGGTTGGCACCCGCGGCGACGTTGCGAAGGCCCTCGCGGACGAGAGCCTGAGCGAGAACGGTGGCGGTGGTCGTACCGTCGCCGGCGACGTCGTCCGTCTTCTTGGCGACCTCCTTGACCAGCTCCGCACCGATCTTCTCGTACGGGTCCTCCAGCTCGATCTCCTTGGCGATGGAAACACCATCGTTGGTGATCGTGGGGGCGCCCCACTTCTTCTCAAGGACGACGTTGCGGCCCTTGGGGCCAAGGGTGACCTTGACGGCGTCGGCGAGCTGGTTCATGCCGCGCTCGAGACCGCGCCGGGCCTCCTCGTCGAACGCGATGATCTTGGCCATGTGAAGTGGTCCTCCCGGACAGGGGTGGATTTCTCCGGACCGAGTGGCGCCCGCGACGGACGGCCTGCCTGACCGGTGGTTCCTTGCCCCACCGGACCTGCGGGCCTCACCGGCCCGGTCCAAGTTCTGTCACTCTCACCTGGAGAGTGCTAACGCCAATGATTAGCACTCGCCCCCGGAGAGTGCAAGCGTCCCCCTCGGGATGTGGACAAGGGATGCGGGCAACGACAGCCACTCGCGGGTGGCTGCGGACACGCACGCGGACGCGGACGCACGGAGGGCCCGTACCCCAGGGGTACGGGCCCTCCGTGCGTGAGTAGTGTCGTTGGCCGACCGCGCCGAGCTCAGCCGACGGCGAGCTTGACCATGTCCGCCTGCGGCCCCTTCTGGCCCTGCGAGATCTCGAATTCAACTCGCTGACCCTCTTCGAGGGTGCGGTATCCGTCCATCTGGATCGCGCTGTAGTGGACGAAAACATCCGCACCACCGTCGACCGCGATGAAGCCGTACCCCTTCTCCGCGTTGAACCACTTGACGGTGCCCTGAGCCATGCCTAACTCCCCTATTACTGGCCCTTGCACAGGACCGCACTTCGCGGGCCCGGGTCAGAACTCACCCTCCGACAGGAGAGGGTGCGTGCGCCGGAACGCGTCGACCGCGGCCGAATGTATCTGCCCAACTGCCGTCTGCAACAGGTCAATCGGACGAGAATTCTGGGCAGCACCGAACGCCCGAATAGGGGGAATTCATGAGATTCCTGGGCAAGTCGGGCCAGGCAAAGGCGACTTATGGCGCAAGAAGATCGAACACTTTGGCTGCATCTTGTCGTGGCCGGGCGCATTCTCATATGCGGGCGGCACGGGCAGCTCGGGGGACTTCCCTCACTCTACCGCGTTCAACCATGCAGAATTGCCCCCTCCGCTTCTCTCGCGGAGGGGGCAATTCCGATAAAGCCGTGAAGTCGTCCGGGGAAACCGGACAGGGGGTCAGCAGCCGCCCGCGACCGCCGGAATGATCGAGATGCCCGCGCCGTCCGGCGTCGCCGCCTCCAGGCCGCCCTCGAAGCGCACGTCGTCGTCGTTGACGTACACGTTCACGAAGCGGCGCAGCTTGCCCTGGTCGTCCAGGACGCGGGCGGCGATGCCCGGGTGGTTCTGCTCCAGGGACTCGATGACCTGGGAGAGGGTCGACCCCTCGGCCGGGACCTCGGCCTGGCCGCCCGTGTAGGTGCGGAGGATGGTGGGGATGCGGACCTTGACGCTCATGGTGGGTGCCTTTCTTCGGTCTCGGGTGGTCAGCTGGTGGCGAGGCCGGCGGCGCGGAACGCGTCCAGGCTCGGGCGGATCGTCGCGGTCGCCTGCGACGTGGCGGCCACCGCGTCCAGGGTCTTGAGGCCGTCACCCGTGTTGAGGACGACGGTGGTCAGCGCCGGGTCGAGCAGACCGGCCTCGATGAGCTTCTTCGTCACGCCGACCGTCACCCCGCCCGCCGTCTCCGCGAAGATGCCCTCGGTGCGCGCCAGCAGCTTGATCGCGTCGACGACCTGCTCGTCGTTGACGTCCTCGACCGCGCCGCCGGTGCGGCGGGCGATGTCCAGGACATACGGGCCGTCGGCCGGGTTGCCGATCGCCAGGGACTTGGCGATCGTGTTCGGCTTCTGGGGCCGTACGACGTCGTGACCGGCCTTGAAGGCGGTGGAGACCGGGGAGCAGCCCTCGGCCTGGGCGCCGAAGATCTTGTACGGCTTGTCCTCGACGAGACCGAGCTTGATCAGCTCCTGCAGACCCTTGTCGATCTTCGTGAGCTGCGAGCCGGACGCGATCGGGATGACGATCTGGTCGGGCAGCTGCCAGCCGAGCTGCTCGCAGATCTCGTACGCCAGGGTCTTGGAGCCCTCGCCGTAGTACGGGCGCAGGTTGACGTTGACGAAGCCCCAGCCCTCGCCGAGCGGGTCACCGATGAGCTCCGAGCAGAAGCGGTTGACGTCGTCGTAGTTGCCCTCGATGCCGACCAGCTCACCGCCGTACACCGCGGCCATGACGACCTTGCCCTGCTCCAGGTCGTGCGGGATGAACACGCAGGAACGGAGACCGGCGCGGGCGGCGGCGGCGCCCACCGCACCGGCGAGGTTGCCGGTGGAGGAGCAGGAGAGGGTGGTGAAGCCGAAGGCGCGGGCGGCCTCGACGGCGATGGCGACGACGCGGTCCTTGAAGGAGTGCGTCGGGTTGCCGGAGTCGTCCTTGACGTACAGGCCGCCGGTGATGCCCAGCTCGCGGGCGAGGTTGTCGGCCTTGACCAGCTTGGTGAAGCCGGGGTTGATGTTGGGCTTGTCCGCGACATCGGCGGGGACCGGCAGCAGCGGCGCGTAACGCCAGATGTTGTTGGGTCCGGCCTCGATGCGCTTCTTCAGCTCGTCGGGGGTGCCGCTCGGCAGGTCGTACGCCACTTCGAGCGGCCCGAAACAGGACGCGCAGGCGAAAATGGGACCGAGCTCGAAACGCTCGCCGCACTCGCGGCAGGAAAGCGCCGCGGCGGGACCGAGATCAACAGCTTCGGCAGCTTCGGCGGAAGAATTGGTGCTTACTGCAACAGTCTGCACGGCCATGATGGCGGAGGCCCTTTCTCCTCATCTTCCTTGCGACGCATTTCGCCACAAGACGGAATTGGCACCTTCCCCACCGTGACCTCGCGGTCGGCGGGAGGGTTGCCGGGACTTCAACGGGCCGTTCCCTCAGTCCCTCTGGATGAGCGCTGTGGCACTGGATCATCGATCCAGGCATTTATTGGCGGACGGACCCCGACATGCGATGGCCATCCGCGTTGTTCAAGACTGTAACCGAAGCACCGGACAGTTGAGATAGTCGTCCGAACCGCGAGATGGATCACATACAGGGAGTATCGACCGTGCTGGAAGAGGCCGAACGCTGGCTGGCCAGGCGTTCCTGGTCGGCAGCCGACCGCCCGCTGGACCGGCTCATCGCCGCCAAGGCCCGCGACCCGCGTCGCGGAAGCGTGAGCGTCGTACTGCCTGCGCTGAACGAGGAGGCGACGGTCGGCGAGATCGTCGCGACGATCCGGCGCGAGCTGATGGAGAAGGTCCGGCTGGTCGACGAACTCGTGGTGATCGATTCCGGTTCCACGGACGCCACCGCGAAGGTGGCCCGGGAGGCCGGCGCCCGGGTGGTGCACCGGGACGAGATACTCCCCCGGATACCCGCCGTGCCCGGCAAGGGCGAGGTGCTGTGGCGGTCGCTCCTGGTGACCGGCGGTGACATCGTCTGCTTCATCGACGCCGATCTGAAGGACTTCTCGGCGGACTTCGTCTCCGGCATCGTCGGCCCGCTGCTGACCGACCCGGACGTGCAGTTCGTGAAGGCGATGTACGACCGCCCCTTCGGTGACACCGCAGGTCAGGGCGGTCGTGTCACCGAACTGGTGGCCCGTCCGCTGCTCAATCTGCACTGGCCGCAGCTGGCCGGTTTCGTCCAGCCGCTGGGCGGGGAGTACGCCGTACGCCGCTCCCTCCTCGAACGGCTGCCCTTCCCCGTCGGCTACGGAGTGGAACTGGGCCTCCTGGTCGACGCGCTGCACACGGTGGGTCTGGACGCGCTGGCCCAGGTCGATGTGGGGGTGCGCAAGCACCGCCACCAGGACGGGCAGGCGCTCGGCCGGATGGCGGCGGCGATCTACCGGACCGCTCAACTCCGTCTGTCCCGCGGTCATTTGGTGCGGCCTTCGCTCACCCAGTTCGAGCGCGGCGAGGACGGCTTCGTACCGCGTACCCATGCGGTGGACACCGAGGAGCGGCCCCCGATGCGCGAGATCGAGGAGTACGTTTCGCGCCGCGCGGCCTGACGCGGCCTGACTTCGCACGTTTGGGTGGTTCGTGATCGGGCTAGATTCCGCAACATGGTCTCCGAGCACGAAGCCCAGCCCGCTGCCCAGGTCCTCGTTGCGTCCAACCGCGGCCCGGTGTCGTACACCCTCGCCACGGACGGATCGCTCGACGCGAAGCGGGGCGGCGGCGGGCTCGTCTCCGGGCTGAGCGCCGTCAAGGACAAGCTGTGGGTGTGCGCCGCGCTCGGTGACGGGGACCGGGAGGCGGTCCGGCGCGGGGTCGGTGAGCAGGGCGTACGGATGCTCGACATCGACGCGGCCGTCCACGCGGACGCGTACAACGGCATCGCGAATTCGGTGCTCTGGTTCGTCCACCACATGCTGTACCAGACGCCGCTGGAACCGGTCTTCGACGCGGAGTTCCGGCGGCAGTGGGCGTCCTTCGAAACGTACAACCGGGCCTTCGCCGAGGCGCTCGCCGAGGAGGCGGGCCGGGGTGCGGCGGTGCTGGTGCAGGACTACCACCTGGCGCTGGTGCCCGGCATGCTCCGCGAGCTCCGCCCCGACCTGCGGATCGGCCACTTCTCGCACACCCCGTGGGCGCCCGTCGACTACTTCCGCCTGCTCCCCGACGACATCGCCGAGCAGCTGCTGCACGGCATCCTGGGCGCGGACCGGGCGGCCTTCCTGACCCGGCGCTGGGCGGACGCCTTCATCGGCTGCTGTACGGAGATCCTGGGCGGCACCGGGCGGACCAGGATCGGGGTGCACGGGCTCGGCGCGGACGCGGACTTCCTGCGCGGGCGCGCGCACGAGGCGGACGTGGACGAGCGGATGGCGGCGCTTCGGGAGCAGGTCGGCCCCGGGCGGAGGACGATCGTACGAGTGGACCGAACGGAACTGTCAAAGAACATCGTGCGCGGCCTGCTCGCCTACCGCGCGCTCCTCGACGAGCGGCCGGAATGGCGCGAGCGCGTCGTCCATGTCGCCTTCGCGTACCCGTCGCGGCAGGACCTGGCGGTGTACCGCGACTACACGGCGGAGGTGCAGCGGGTCGCCGACGAGATCAACGCCGTGTACGGCACGACGGGCTGGACGCCGGTCGTGCTCCACGTCAAGGACGACTTCGCCCGCTCGCTCGCCGCGTACCGGCTGGCGGACGTGGCGCTCGTCAACCCGATCCGCGACGGCATGAACCTGGTCGCCAAGGAGGTCCCGGTCGTCTCCGACCACGGCTGCGCGCTGGTGCTGTCGCGGGAGGCGGGGGCGTACGAGGAGCTGGGCAGCGACGCGGTCGTGGTGAACCCGTACGACGTGTCCGCGACGGCGGCGGCGCTGCACGAGGCGCTCATGATGGCGGACGACGAACGGGCCGCGCGCACGGAGCGGCTGGCCGCGGCGGCGGTGGCGCTGCCGCCGCAGCAGTGGTTCCTGGACCAGCTGGACGCGCTGCGGCGGGAGTGAGGCGTCAGATCCGTTCGGCCAGGGCTGCCAGGAAGGCGACGACGGCTCCCGGGCCGGTCAGCAGCAGATCGGCCCGCTCGGCCAGTTCGGGCACTTCCGCGCTGCCGCTGCAGACCAGCAGGCCGGGGATGCCGTCGGGGCCCCCGGCGCGGAGCTTCTCCACGGCGGCGTACGCGGCGAGGTCGCCCAGGTCGTCACCCGCGTACAGGACGGACTCGGCGTCCGTCTCCCGTACGTACTGGGCGAGCGCCACACCCTTGTCCATGCCCGGCGGGCGCAGCTCCAGGACCAGGCGGCCCGGTTCGACGATCAGCCCGTGCCGGGCGGCGAGCTCGCCGAGGGGGCCGCGCAGGGCCTCGAACGCGGCCTGAGGGTCGGCGGCGCGGCGGGTGTGGACGGCGAGCGCCTGGCCCTTCTCCTCTATCCAGGTGCCGTGCCACGAATCGAACCGGTCGAGCACGCCCGGGAGTTCGGCGCGGACCGCGGCGACGCCGGGGTGCGGGGCGGGGGTGTGGACCGTGCCGGACACGGCATCCCAGCGTTCGGCGCCGTAGTGGCCGAGGACGACGAGGTGGTCGAGCCCCGGCACCCCGGCGAAGCCCCCGTACCGGACCGCGACGCCGGCCGGGCGGCCGGTGATCACCGCGATGGAGGCCACTTTCGGGGCGAGCGCGACGAGCGCGTCGACGGCGCAGGGGTGGGCGCGGGCCTGTTCCGGGTCCGGGACGATGTCGGCGAGCGTCCCGTCGAAATCGAGCGCGATGACCGCACGGTCCGGGCGCGCGAGGATCGCGGCGAGAGCTTCTCGGCCGGATGGGGTGGTGGGGATCGGGAGCTCGGACGGGGTTTCGCTCGGCGCGGGTGCTTCCGGGTTGCTGCCCATGAGGGGAGCCTATAGCGGGGTGCGGGGGTTGGGGGCGCCTGCGGCGGGCCTGTTCCCCTACCCGCCCCTTCCCGAACCCGGGGTTCCACCCCGTCGGACCCCGCGCCTCAAACGCCGGCGAGGCCGAAATTCACGCCGCACCCGGGAACGCCCCTCAGCGGCGCCCCCGTCTCGCGTCGCGTACCCGGCGCAGGCGGTTCACCGTCACCGGGTCCTCCTCCAGCGCGCGCCGGTCGTCGAGGAGCGCGTTCAGCAGCTGGTAGTAGCGCGTGGGCGAGATGCCGAGCTGTTCGCGGATCGCGCGCTCCTTCGCCCCCGGCCCGGCCCACGACTGCCGTTCGACGGCGAGCACGGCACGGTCCCTGTCGGAGAGACCGACGGGGCCGTCCGTGTCGTCGGGGCCATTCGGAGGGGCGGTCATATCAGCCAACATATCGCCCGGCCGAAGCGCCGCCGGCCGTTACTCCGCGTCCTCCGCCGCCCTCGCGTCCTGCGCGATCTTCCCCAGCACGCTCTCGGGGCGCCCGCTCGGCGCGACCGCGTTGCCGATGTTCTCCTTGATCGACTCGCTGGCCCGCGCCCAGGACGTCTTGCCGAACGGGTAGAACTCCGAGTTCGGCAGCGCGGCCAGGAACTTCCACAGCGGCTTGTACTTGGGGTCGGACTCCATCGCCGCGGAGGCGCTGTCGGTGACCGGCAGCAGGTCGTACTCGTCGGCGAAGTCGATGACGTTCTTGTCGGTGAAGAGATAGTCGAAGAACTTGCCCATCTCGACACGGTGACCGCGCTGCTTGAAGCCCATGATCCAGTCGGCGACGCCCATCGACCCCTTTGTGGGGCCACCGATACCGGGCAGCGGCACCATGCCGACGGAGACGCCCTTCTTCTCGGCCTCCTGCATCAGCGTCGGGTGACCGTTCAGCATCCCGACCTCGCCGCGCGTGAACGCGTCGAACGCCTTGCCGCGGTCGAGCTTGCCGGGGGCGACGGGGCCCACGAGGCCCTTGTCGACCAGGTTCGTCTTCAGCCAGTCGAACGTCTTGATGTTCTCGGGTGAGTCGATCTCGTACGAGTCGACGTCGTCGATGTAGCCGCCGCCCCCGCTGAGCAGCCACATCATGGTCTCGGCCTGGGACTCCTCCGGACCGAGCGGCAGAGCGATCGGGTACGTCACACCGCGCTGCTTGAGCACCGCCGCGTCGCTGCGTATGTCGTCCCAGGTCTGCGGGGCATCGAGGCCCGCCCGGGCGAAGAACTTCTTGTTGTAGAAGAGCAGCCGGGTGCTGGCGACGAACGGCAGTCCGTACTGGGTCTGGTCCACGCTGCCCGCAGCGGCGAGGCGCGGCAGGAAGTTGGCCTGGGTGGGGATGTTCAGCATCTCTTCGGACCGGTAGAGCTTGCCGGCCTTGGCGTAGTCGGCGTACGCGCCGATCTGGGCGATGTCGGGGGCCTGCCCCTTCTTCACCATCTCGGCGACCTTGCGGTCGACGTCCTTCCACGAATAGACGCTGACATCGACCTTGATGCCGGGGTGGGACGCCTCGAAGCCCTTCACGAGCTCGGCCCAGTACTTCTTGGAGCTGTTGGCCGCGCTGTTGCCGTAGTCCGCCGCGACGAGCTTGAGGGTGACATCCCCCGATCCGCTGCTGCTGCCGCCGCATCCCGACAACGTTGCCGTCAATCCCAGTGCGGCCACCGCCGCGGTCAGTCCCAAGTAGCGCCGCTGCACAGCCCAGTCCGTCCTCGTCCATTGCGTCATCCGCGCCGGCCACGTCCTCGTGGGGCATTCCGGATGAGCTGCGATCCTCTCCCGAGCGATCGCCGGAGGTCTACTCCACCGGTATATCGCTTTCGCAACGTAACCGGACCCGTGGCCGGTTGGCGCGCGGGGGCATTGCCCTTGACCTGCGCACACTGCTAAGTAGGTTTCGACGCAAGGCTGTTCATGGTCCAGACCTTTGCACCGCTGCTGTCCCGCACCGCCCGCATCGTTACCGTTCCACTCCGTTCCTCGCCGCAAGGAGCCGTCCAGCATGTCGCGTACCGCATCAGAAATTGCCACCCAGCCCAGCTGCTGGCGACGTGCCGCAGAGGCGGGGGCGGTGTTCGACGGGCTGCCGCGGCCGGGTGAGCGGGTCGCCGTCACCGGGTGCGGCACCTCCTGGTTCATGGCGATCGCGTACGCGGCGCTGCGCGAGGCGGCCGGGCAGGGCGAGACGGACGCGTATCCCTCGTCGGAGTTCCCGGCCGGGCGGCCGTACGACCGGGTGGTGGCGATCACCCGCTCCGGTACGACGACCGAGGTGCTGGAGCTCCTCGGCGAGCTGCGCGGCAAGGTCACCACCGTCGCGCTGACCGCCGACCCGAAGACGCCGGTCATGGACGCCGCCGACGCGGTGGCCGTACTGGACTGGGCGGACGAGGAGTCGGTCGTCCAGACCCGCTTCGCCACCACCGCACTGGCCTTTCTGCGGGCCGGCCTGGAGGCGTCGGGTCCACTTCCGGCCGGGGTGAAGACGGTCGCCGCCGCGGCGGTCGACGCGGAGCTCGCGGTGACGGAGCCGCTGGACGAGGCGGTGGTCTCGGCCGAGCAGTGGACGTTCCTGGGGCGCGGCTGGACGTACGGCCTGGCCCAGGAGGCCGGGCTGAAGATGCGTGAGGCGGCGGGCGCCTGGACGGAGTCGTACCCGGCCATGGAGTACCGCCACGGCCCGATCTCGATCACCGGACCGCACCGGGTGGCATGGGTGTTCGGTCCGCTGCCGGAGGGGCTCGCCGGTGATGTGGCGGGGGTGGGCGGGACGCTGGTCGCGCATGCCACCGCGGACCCGATGGCGGATCTGATCCGGGCGCAACGGCTGGCGGTCGAGCTCGCGGAGTCGAAGGGGTACGACCCGGACCACCCGCGCAACCTCTCGCGCAGCGTGATCCTTTCGTCCTGAGCCCATTGCCGGGTCCACTGCCGCCGGGTCGCAGGACCGATTTTGTATGGGTGCGCAACAAACCGCGATAGTGGACTAGACCTTTTGCGTTCCTCGGGCGAAACTGTTTCCCGTGAAACACGTCATCGCCCTCGATGTGGGCGGCACCGGAATGAAGGCCGCACTGGTCGGGGCCGACGGCGCCCTGCTGTACGAGGCGCGGCGGGCGACCGGCAGAGAGCGCGGTCCCGACGCCGTCGTGGAGTCGATCCTCGCCTTCGCCGCGGACCTGCGGGCGTACGGCGAGGAGCACCTCGGCGAAAGCGCTGTCGCGGCCGGTGTCGCCGTGCCCGGCATCGTCGACGCCGAGAACGGGATCGCGGTCTACGCCTCCAACCTGGGCTGGCGCGACGTACCGATGCGCGAACTGCTCGGCGAGCGGCTCGGCGGTGTCCCCGTCGCGCTCGGCCACGATGTGCGCACCGGCGGGCTCGCCGAGGGCCGGATCGGCGCGGGCAAGGGCGCCGACCGTTTCCTCTTCGTACCGCTGGGCACCGGGATCGCCGGGGCCATCGGCATCGCGGGCGCCATCGAGTCCGGCGCACACGGGTACGCGGGCGAGATCGGCCACATCGTGGTCCGGCCGGACGGCCCGGACTGC
This sequence comes from Streptomyces sp. NPDC048473, assembly GCF_043200155.1. NCBI lineage: Bacteria > Bacillati > Actinomycetota > Actinomycetes > Kitasatosporales > Streptomycetaceae > Streptomyces > Streptomyces sp. NPDC048473. The sequence continues at coordinate 159,041 of NZ_JBICXE010000015.1, read as the reverse complement.
GGCTGCGGCCAGCGCGGCTGTCTGGAGACCCTGGCGTCCGCCTCCGCGGTGACCCGGGCCTGGGCCGCCGCGTCCGGCGACCCGACGGCGGACGCCGCGGACTGCGCGAAGGCCGTCGAGTCGGGCGACCCGGCGGCCGTGGAGGTCTGGCGGAACGCGGTCGACGCGCTCGCCGCCGGGCTGGTCACCGCGCTGACGCTGCTCGACCCCAGCACGCTCATCATCGGTGGCGGTCTCGCCGAGGCCGGGGAAACCTTGTTCACACCACTCCGTGCGGCCGTCGAGGAACGTGTCACGTTCCAGAAGCTGCCCCACATCGTCCCGGCGGCCCTCGGGGACACCGCCGGATGCCTGGGCGCAGGGCTGCTCGCCTGGGATCTTCTCTCCACGGAGGTATCCGCCTGATGGCCGGACGCGCAGACAGCACAGTTCTCGCAGGCGCCCGGGTGGTACTTCCCACCGGGACCGTCGAGGACGGCCGGGTGATCGTCGAGGGCACCCGGATCGTCGGCAGCGCGGCGGAGGGTGCCCCGACCGTCGACCTGAGCGGCCACTGGGTGGTCCCGGGCTTCGTCGACATGCACAACCACGGCGGCGGCGGCGCGTCCTTCACCTCCGGCACCGTGGACGAGGTCCTCACCGGTATCCGCACCCACCGCGAGCACGGCACCACCACCCTGGTCGCCTCCACCGTCACCGGCGAGATGGACTTCCTCGCCCAGCGGGCCGGCGTCCTGTCCGAGCTGGTCGAGCAGGGCGACCTGGCCGGTATCCACTTCGAGGGGCCGTTCATCTCGCCGTGCCGCAAGGGCGCGCACAGCGAGGATCTGCTGCGCCACCCGGACCCGGCCGAGGTCCGCAAGCTGATGGACGCGGCGCGCGGCACCGCGAAGATGGTCACGCTCGCCACCGAACTCCCGGGCGGCATCGAGTCCGTGCGGCTGCTCGCCGAGCACGGGGTGATCGCCGCGATCGGGCACACCGACGCGACGTACGAGCAGACCGTCGAGGCGATCGACGCGGGCGCCACCGTCGCCACCCACCTCTACAACGCGATGCCCGGCCTCGGCCACCGCGCGCCCGGCCCGATCGCGGCCCTGCTGGAGGACGAGCGGATCACCGTCGAGCTGATCAACGACGGTACGCATCTGCACCCCGCCGCCCTGGAGCTGGCCTACCACCACGCGGGCGCCCACCGCGTCGCGCTGATCACCGACGCCATGGACGCGGCCGGCTTCGGTGACGGCCAATACCAGCTCGGCCCGCTCGCGGTCGAGGTCAAGGACGGCGTCGCGCGGCTGGTCGAAGGCAACTCGATCGCGGGCTCCACGCTCACCCTGGACACCGCGTTCCACCGGGCCGTGACCATCGACAGGATCCCGGTCGGCGATGTCGTGCAGTCCATCTCCGCCAACCCGGCACGGCTGCTCGGCGTGTACGACAAGGTCGGCTCGCTGGAGCCGGGCAAGGACGCGGACCTGGTGGTCCTGGACGCGGACTTCACACTCAAGGGCGTCATGCGCAAGGGCGAATGGATCATCGATCCCCGGATCGGCTGATTCGACCTGTTATCGACGGTTATTGACGACGGGTCGAATACGTAACGAAGAGACGGCGGTTGATCCGGAGGTCTGGGCCGACCGCCGCCTCTTTGACATGATCGCCTGGGAAACAGGCAGAGAAAGCGCATTCCGTCCAAGGATTCGCGCTCCGGAACAGGGATCGAGGGAGCGGCCGCGGTGATCCTCACGGTCACACTGAATACGGCACTCGACCTGACGTACGGCGTCCCGGAGCTCGTCCCGCACGCCAGCCACCGCGTCAGCGACATGTCCGAACGGCCCGGCGGCAAGGGCCTCAACGTGGCCCGGGTACTCTCCGCCCTCGGCCACGAAACGGCGGTCACCGGCTTCGCCGGAGGCTCCACCGGAGCCGTACTGCGCGAACTGCTGGGCAGCCTGTCACCGCAGGACGCGGGCACGGACACGAAGGCCGGAAACGGTGCCACGCCCGCCGACAGCAGCGGTGCCACATCCGCCGACGGCACCGCGCCCGCCGCCGCGCCGATCACCGACGCCCTCGTCACCGTCGCCGGGAACACCCGCCGCACGATCGCCGTCGTCGACCGGGCCACCGGCGACACCACCCAGCTCAACGAACCCGGCCCGCTCGTCACCGCCGACGAATGGACCGCCCTCCTCGGCCGGTACGAGGAGCTCCTCACCGGGGCCGACGCCGTCGCCCTCTGCGGCAGTCTGCCGCCCGGCATCCATGTCGGCGCCTACGCCGAACTGGTCCGCCTGGCCCGCAGCGCCGGCGTCCCCGTGCTCCTGGACACCAGCGGCGAACCGCTGCGCCGCGGCATCGCCGCCCGCCCCGATCTGATCAAGCCCAACGCCGACGAGCTCGCCCAGCTCACCGGCTCCCGCGAACCGCTGCGCGCCACCCGCGACGCCCGCCGCCGCGGCGCACACGGGGTCATCGCGTCACTGGGTCCGGACGGCATGCTGGCGGTCACCCCCGACGGCATCTGGCAGGCGTCCCCGCCCGCCAAGGTCCTGGGCAATCCGACCGGTGCGGGCGACTCCGCGGTGGCCGGGCTGCTGTCCGGCCTCGTCGAGGGCCTGAGCTGGCCGGACCGGCTGCGGCGGGCGGTGGCACTGTCGACGGCGACCGTGCTCTCCCCGACAGCCGGTGACTTCGACCGCGCGGCGTACGAGGAGCTGCTGCCGCGCGTCGGTATCGAGGAACACACAACGGCGGCCTGAGGCCGCGCCCGTCCCGGATCCGCGCGTTCAGCCGGTCCGAAGAAGTAGCAAGAGGTCAGCATGCCGCTCGTCAGCACCGGTGAACTCGTCTCCGCCGCCCAGGCCGAGGGACGCGGGATCGCCGCCTTCAATGTCATCACGCTGGAGCACGCGGAGGCCATCGCGGCCGGCGCGGAGCGGGCCGGAGCGCCTGCCATCCTGCAGATCTCCGAGAACGCCGTGAAGTTCCACGGCGGACGGCTCTCCGCCGTCGCCGCCGCGGCCGCCGCCGTCGCCCGCTCCTCCAGTGCCCCCCTCGCGCTCCACCTCGACCATGTCGAGTCCGTGGAACTGCTGCACCAGGCGCACACGGAGGGCTTCGGCTCGGTGATGTTCGACGCCTCCAAGCTTCCGTACGAGGAGAACGTGCGGGCCACGGCCGAGGCGGTGGCGTGGGGTCATGAGCGCGGCATCTGGATCGAGGCCGAGCTCGGCAAGGTCGGCGGCAAGGAGGGCGAGGCCCCGCTCGACGCCCACGCCCCCGGCGTCCGTACCGACCCGGCCGAGGCGGCCGCGTACGTCCGCGACACCGGGGTGGACGCACTGGCCGTCGCGGTCGGCTCCTCGCACGCCATGACCGAGCGCACCGCCGCCCTGGACCACGCCCTGATCGGCCGGCTGCGCGACGCGGTCCCGGTCCCGCTGGTGCTGCACGGCTCCAGCGGTGTCCCGGACGACGAGATCCGCCGGGCCGTCGCCTCCTCCGGCATGGTCAAGATCAACGTGGGCACGGCCCTGAACACGGCGTTCACGGGTGCGGTACGGGCGTACCTGGCCGAGCACACCACGGGCGTGGACCCGCGCAAGTACATCGCGCCGGGCCGCGAGGCGATGGCCGCGACGGTGGCGGGGTTCCTCGCCCTGATGGGCTGAGCGGACCGGGCAGAAACGAACCGGCCCCACCGCCTTCCTCGGGCGGTGGGGCCGGACTGCGTTCGCAGCGCGCTCAGCGCTTCTGGTGACCGGCCTTCAGCGACAGCTGGTCCAGGTTGGCATCACACTGGTCGCCCTCGTTGCAGGAGATCATGATCGTGTTCGATCCCTTGGTGAGGTTGACGTAGGCGTACGTCGTCGTCCAGCCCTTCGACAGATCGCCCTCGGGGGCCTGGGCGAAGTTCTCCATGTTGATGGAGCGGGGAGTCTCGGCATTGACCGTGAGCGAGGTCTTGGCGTCCTTGCCCGGCACGCCGTACGTCACGAACAGCGTGTACTCACCGGCCTGCGGAACCTCGACCGACCAGGTCGCCGACCTGCCGACCTCGTTGAGGTTGATGTACTGGCCGTTGGCGCTCTTGGCACCCTTGGTCGTGTTGTCCAGCTGGGCCGTGCCGCCGAGCTTCAGCGTCGCCGCGTCCTGCTTCGGCAGCTCGGCCGGGGCCTCGGAGCTCTCGGACTGCTTCGGCTTCGGGGACTCCTCGACCTGGCCGGATCCGGCGGACGAGGTGGCCCCGTCCTTCTTCTTGTCCTTGTTGCCGTCGCCCGTCAACAGCGCGGCGCCGATGCCGATGAGCACGACCAGGACCACCGCGACCGCGCCGATGAGCAGGCCCTTGGTGTTCGGGCCGCCCTTGCCGGGGCCGCCGGTGCGGCCGCGGCCGCCCTGCTGCGCGGTGGGGGCGCCGCCGGGGTACGTCTCCGGAGCGGCGTACTGCGCGTTCGGCTGGCCGTACGGCTGCTGGTGCGGCACCTGCTGCCCGTACTGGCGCTCGCCGACGGTCCGCACCTGGTTGTACGAGGTCCGGGGCACGCCGGGCTGCTGCGGGGCCGCCGGACCCGGGTAGCCGTATCCGCCCTGCCGCGGCGGCTGGGCGCCTGCCGCCTGTCCGTCCTCGTACAGGTAGCCGAACGGATCGTCGTCCTCGGGCTTGCTTGCGCCGTTGTTCCCGGCCGTCATCCCTGGGTCACTCCTCACCATGTCGCCAGCCGTCGCCGAATTTCGCCAGCCGTGGCCGACCGGCCGAGCCTACCCCGAACAGAGCACACCAAGAATTGCCGTCGCACGTCCTGGAACCGCGGTGGGATACGGGAACAACGCTGCCGTGAACGTCAGCCGGCCCTGCGGTGAACCTTCGACCGGGACCGCTTCTCCACGTACATCCGCTGGTCGGCGGAGCGCAGCACCTCTTCTGCGGTCATGCCGCAGGCGGCCCAGCCGATGCCGAAACTCGCCCCGACGCGCACCGCCCGCCCGTCGACCCGAATGGGCGGAATGATGGCGTTTCGCAGGCGTACGGCCAGGTCCGCGGCGTCTGCGGCGCCGAGCCCGTCGGCGAGAACGACGAATTCGTCACCCCCGAGCCGGGCGACGGTGTCGCCGTCGCGGACACAGGTGCTGAGGCGGCGGGCGACCTCGATCAGTACGGCGTCACCGGTGTGGTGGCCGAAGCGGTCGTTGATGGACTTGAAGCCGTCGAGGTCGCAGAAGAGGACCGCGAGGCCCTTCGCCCCGTCGTCGTGCTCGGTGTCGGGTGCGACGGAATGCACATGGTGGTCGTACGGACCGCCGGGCGCCGAGTCCACGTCGTAGCCGTGCGTCCGCGCGTCCGGATCGTCGAGGCCGCCGTAGGCCGCGTCCAGCGCCTCGACCGCGGTGGTGGCCACCGAGTGCGGGCGCTCGCAGAGCCGGGAGCCGAGCCGGGAGCGCAGCTCGGCGCTGTTGGGCAGACCGGTGAGCGCGTCGTGCGAGGCGCGGTGCGCGAGATGCAGCTCGTGGCGCTTGCGCTCCTCTATGTCCTCGACATGGGTGAGCAGGAAGCGCGGGCCGTCCGCGGTGTCGGCGACGACGGAGTTGCGCAGCGAGACCCAGAGATAGGTGCCGTCCCGCCGCCCGAGCCGCAGCTCGGCGCGGCCGCCCTCGGCGGAGGTGCGCAGCAGGGTGCCGACGTCCTCGGGGTGGACGAGGTCGGCGAAGGAGTAGCGGCGCAGGACGGACGCGGGACGGCCGAGCAGCCGGCACAGGGCGTCGTTGGTGCGCAGCAGCCGGCCGTGCTGGTCGCCGCCCATCTCGGCGATGGCCATGCCGCTGGGGGCGTACTCGAAGGCCTGGCGGAAGGACTCCTCGCTGGCCCGCAGCGCCTGCTGTTCCCGCTCCAGCCGGACCAGGGCGCGCTGCATGTTTGCTCTCAGCCGGGCGTTGCTGATCGCAATGGCCGCCTGCGATGCGTACATCTGGAGCGCCTCACGGCCCCACGCGCCGGGGCGGCGGCCGTTGCGCGGGCGGTCGACGGAAATGACGCCCAGGAGATCGAGGCCGCCGCCGGACGCGTACATCGGGGCATAGAGCCGGTCCTGGGGGTGCCACTCGTCCTCGAAGCGGGGTTCGGGGCCCTCGGTGTGCCACTGCGGTACGTCGTCGTCGAGGAGGACCCAGCCGTCGGTGTGCGATATGAAGCAGAGCTCGTCCCAGGCCTCACCCATCGAAAGCCTGCGCTCCCAGGAGGCGCGCGAGCCGACGCGGCCGGTGATCAGGGCTTCCGCGGCGCTGTTGCCGGCGAAGGCGGCGACGACGAGATCACCGTCGGGACGGACCAGATTCACGCAGGCCAGCTCGTAGCCGAGACCGGCGACGATTCCGTCGGCCACGGTCTGCAGTGTGTCGGCCAGGCTCCGCGCCGTATTGAGATCGGCCACGGCCTGGTGCAACTGCCGCATCGTCGCAAGACGGACATACGGCTCCGACTCGGCCTCCATTGCTCGCACTCCCCGAGACCTCGACAGCACTCCAGGTTTCATATCGACGTACTTACTGCAGTGTCACGGCCACTGAATCACAGTGAGCTGCCCAGTCGGTACACAGGGTCAGCAAATATTGCACTCTGTGACTCAAGTCACAACAGATGGTAAAGGGGCTCGAGTGCCGTGCGGAGGCGTTCCGTCCTTTTCTTGAACGCAAATCCGTACGTTGCAACGCCGGGCCGCCGCCGCCATGGACCGCGGGTCCTAGGACCCGGCTGGTCCCCTGGCCCGATGCGATGGCAGGCCGTGCGCGGCTAGCGTGCCCGATGTGCTGCAGACAAAGCCCCCCGCCCCGCGTTCCGAGCCCATCCCCCATGCTGAGGGGGTGAGCAACGATGAGTTCCGAGGCGCCCTCGCCCGGCTGGCCGCCGGAGTCGTGCTGATCACCGCAGAAGAGCCGCCGCTCGACGAGAACGGGCGCGGCGAGGACGTCGGGATGACGGCGACCGCCTTCATGTCGGTGTCGCTGGACCCGCCCCTGGTCATGGTCAGCCTGCGCAACGACTCACGGATGGACGATCTGCTGTCGGAGCAGCCGCTGTGGGCGGTCTCCGTACTCACCGAGAGCCAGCGGCACATCGCCGGACGGTTCGCCATGAAGGGCCGGATCAGCGACCGACTGCTGTTCGAGGACATCCCCTATACGAGGGGAGAGGTCAGCCATGCACCACTGGTCGGAGGCGCGCTGGCCACGCTGGAGTGCCGCACCGAGCAGCGGGTCCTGGCGGGCGACCACACGCTGGTGATCGGCCGCGTGCTGAGCGCGGCCCTGCCGAGCGGGGACGGATCGCCGCTGACGTACTTCCGGGGGCGGTACCGGCAGCTGGGGTGAAGGGGGCGGCAGCATCGCGCGGTTGGCGGTGAACGGGGCCGGCATCGCGCGGGGCGCCGTCCGTCGTACAGGCCGGCGGTCGTCCGGTCACGCAGGGGACGTCGCCCGAATCGCGCGGCGGCGGCTACCAGTCGCGGCCGGAGCGGCCGCGTTTCGTGTCGCCGCGCTGCTTCTTCTCGCGCAGGCGGCGTTCGTTGATGCCGCGCGGGATCCTGGTCTTGCGGCGCGGCCTGGGGGGCGGCGCCGTGGCCTCGGCCAGCAGGGACGCGAGCCGTACGAGAGCCGTCTCGCGGTTGCGCCACTGGGAGCGGTGCTCGGACGCCCGTACCGAGATCACCCCGCCCACGAGCCTGCTCTCCAGACACTGGAGCGCCCGCTCCTTCCACACCTCGGGAAGCGACTCGGTCGCCGCGAGGTCGAAGCGGAGCTCCACCTGGGAGTCGCTGGTGTTGACGTGCTGCCCGCCGGGCCCGGAGGACCGCGAGAAACGCCACATGAGCTCGGCCTCCGGCAGGGAGACCGAACCGCGGATGACATAGGGCCCGGACATGACACCCATGTTCCCTGGCCCACGGGGCGTTCGTCACCTTCTTTTGCCGCACGAGTGCCGTACGAGTGCTGTGCAAGTGCCGTGCAAGCGCCGTACGAGCCCTGCCGGCCGTCGGGCCGACCGGGGGACTTCGGTAAAGAAAGTAAAGGGAGCAGGAACCTCCAGGTCCCTTGCCCGCGTTATGACCTGTGACGGTAGCTTCGTGATGGCATGAAGCCCGCAATCGACGATGAAAGGGACTTCCCATGGCTGTAAGCCTGTCCAAGGGCGGCAACGTCTCCCTCACCAAGGAGGCCCCGGGCCTGACCGCCGTCACGGTGGGCCTCGGCTGGGACGTCCGCACCACCACCGGCACCGACTTCGACCTCGACGCCTCGGCGATCGCGGTCAACCCGGGCGGCAAGGTCGTCTCCGACGGCCACTTCGTCTTCTTCAACAACAAGTCGACGCCGGACCAGACCATCGTCCACACCGGTGACAACGTCACGGGCCAGGGCGAGGGCGACGACGAGCAGATCAACGTCAACCTGGCCGGCCTGCCGGCCGACGTCGACAAGATCGTCTTCCCGGTCTCGATCTACGACGCCGAGACCCGCAGCCAGAACTTCGGCCAGGTGCGCAACGCGTTCATCCGCATCCTCAACCAGGCCGGCGGCACGGAGATCGCCCGCTACGACCTGAGCGAGGACGCCGCCACCGAGACCGCCATGGTCTTCGGCGAGCTCTACCGCAACGGCGCGGAGTGGAAGTTCCGCGCGGTCGGCCAGGGTTACGCCTCGGGCCTGCGCGGCATCGCGCAGGACTTCGGCGTCAACCTCTGACCCAGAAGCTCATCACGCAGAAGCCCCCGGCCGTCACGGCCGGGGGCTTCTGCGTGCGCACAGACCGGCTTCGAGCCCGGTCCGTTCTGCACAAGTACTCTGCGAACAACCGTAGATGACCGCGTACGCCTCCGGCCGGTCCTGCGGTCGTTCACACGTCGCACACATGCTCCGCACCGCCGGAGCTGTGCGCGGCGTTTCGGTATGCGGAGTTCCCGGCCGCCACCACCACCGAACCCCGCCGTACCCCACCGCACCCCGCCGCACCCCGCCGGATAGCGAACACAATCGCACCCCATTCGGACAAGAAGTGGTCAAAAAAATGTGAGGTATTTGTTAGTACACCGTCAATGTTGGTCATTCGGTGGCACGCTCTCGGCTCGTAACCCCCCACGGAACGAGCAACGGAGAACGCATGACCCCCCACATGAACACCCGTCGCGCCGCAGCCCTGGCCGCCGTGGCCGCGATGGTCGTCGTCGGCGTCCAGACCGGTTCCGCAAACGCCGCGCCGGACAACGGCAATGACGGTCCCTCCGCCTCTCGCAGTGCCGTCCCCTTCAGTGCCAACAGCGCCCCGAAGCGCACCGCCGCCATCAAGTCGGCGCAGTCCGACGCCTCTTCGACCGCCGACTCCCTCGGGCTCGGCAGCCAGGAGAAGCTGATCGCCCGTGATGTGATCAAGGACGCCGACGGTACCGTCCACACCCGCTACGAGCGCACCTACGCCGGACTCCCGGTCATCGGCGGCGACCTCGTCACCCACACCGCCCGCAGCGGAAAGCTCAAGAGCGTCACCAAGGCGACCGGGGCCCGGATATCCGTGCCGTCGACAACGGCGAAGATCAAGACCGTGGCGAGCGGCCGCAAGGTGATCTGGGCGGGCAGCGGCAAGCCCGTCCTCGCCATCGAGACGGTGAAGACCGGAGTGCAGAAGGACGGCACGCCGAGCAGGCTGCACACCATCACCGACGCGACCACCGGCAAGAAGCTCCAGAGCTTCGAGGCGATCGAGACCGGCATCGGCCACAGCCAGTACAGCGGCCAGGTCGACCTGACGACCACCGCGGCCGGCTCCGGTTTCGAGCTGACCGACGGCGACCGCGGCGGCCACAAGACGTACGACCTCAACCAGGGCGAGAGCGGCACCGGTGCCCTCGTCACGGACGACGACGACACCTGGGGCGACGGCACCGGCAACGACCGCCAGACCGCCGCGGTCGACGCCGCCTACGGTGCCGCGAAGACCTGGGACTTCTACAAGTCGGCCTTCGGCCGCGACGGCATCGCCGGTGACGGCAAGGCCGCGTACTCGCGGGTCCACTACGGCGACGCGTACGTCAACGCGTTCTGGGACGACAGCTGCTTCTGCATGACGTACGGCGACGGCGCCGACAACAAGAGCGCCCTCACCGCTCTCGACGTCGCGGGCCACGAGATGAGCCACGGCCTGACCGCGTCCACCGCCAACCTCGACTACGTCGGCGAGTCCGGCGGTCTGAACGAGGCGACCAGCGACATCCTCGGCACCTCGGTGGAGTTCGCCGCCGACAACAGCACGGACGTCGGCGACTACCTCATCGGCGAGAAGATCGACATCAACGGCGACGGCACCCCGCTGCGCTACATGGACAAGCCGAGCAAGGACGGCGGCTCCGCGGACTACTGGGACAGCAGCGTCGGCGACCTCGACGTGCACTACTCCTCCGGCGTCGCCAACCACTTCTTCTACCTGCTGTCCGAGGGCAGCGGCGCGAAGACGATCAACGGCGTCGACTACGACTCCCCGACCATCGACGGCTCCACGGTCACCGGCATCGGCCGGGACAAGGCCGTCCAGATCTGGTACAAGGCCCTCTCCGAGTACATGACGTCGACCACCGACTACGCGGCCGCCCGCACGGCGACCGAGAAGGCGGCGACCGACCTGTACGGGGCGGACAGCGCCGAGCTCGCGGCGGTCGACGCCGCATGGAGCGGCGTCAACGTGAAGTAGCGCCACTGTTTGTACGCAGGAGCCGGTCAGTCCTTCGAGGCGGGCCGGCTCCTGCCGTACAGCCAGGTGTTCCACAGCTCCGTCAGATCCTGACCCGTCGTCTTCTCCACATAGGCGGTGAAGTCGGCGGTCGACGCGTTGCCGTGCCGGTGGGCCTTCGTCCAGCCCCTGATGAGCGCGAAGAATCGCTTGTCGTCGTCCACAGCCTGCCGGATCCTGTGGATGACCATCGCCCCGCGCCCATACACCGGCGCCTTCGAGATGTCCGCGGCGGTCGGCGGATCGGCGGGCGGAAAGGCCCAGTTGTCGTCGTCCTCGAAGGCGGCGTCGAACCGGTTCTGGACCGGGTTGCCCTCCTGGTCGTCCTCCCACAGCCACTCCGCATAGGTCGCGAAGCCCTCGTTGAGCCACATGTCCCGCCAGCTCTCGGGCGTGACGGAGTCCCCGAACCACTGGTGGGACATCTCGTGGACGAGCAGTCCGGCGTCGGGCGGCCCCGGGAAGAACGGCCGGTTCTGGGTCTCCAGCGCATATCCGGCGTCCCCCGGACGCTCGACGATCGCGCCGGTAGCGGAGAAGGGGTACGGGCCGAAACGTTCCGCCTCCCATGTCACGACCTCGGGAACCCGGGCGAGAATCCGCGCGCTGTCCGCCGCCACCGTCGTGTCCGCGGCGGTGAACACCTTGATGCCGTCCGGGGTGGTCGACGCCTTCGTGTCGAAGCGGCCGATGGCGACCGTCGCGAGATAGCTCGCCATCGGTTCGGCGGTGTGCCATTGGTACGTGGTGGTGTCGCCCGAGGTCCTGCGGGATGTCAGCTCGCCGTTGGAGACGGCCGTCAGGCCCTTGGGAACGGTCACGGTGATGTCGTACGACGCCTTGTCGCCCGGGTAGTTGTTGCCGGGGAACCAGGCCATGGAACCGGTCGGTTCCCCGAGCGCGACCGATCCGTCCGCGGTCCTCAGCCAGCCCTCCTTCGACTTGTCGGGGTCGGTGAGGGTCTGCGGGGAGCCGGAATAACGGACGACCGTACGGAACGTCCTGCCCTTGTGGAGCCGGCTCTCGACCTCGGCGTCGGGGCGCAGCGTCAGCTCACGGCCCGCCCGGTTGACGGCGGCCGGGCGGCCCTCGACGGTCGCGGACTGCACGGTGAGTCCGGCGAGGTCGAGGTTGAAGGAGCTGAGGTCCTGGGTGGCGCGCGCGGTGATCGTGGCGGTGCCACGCAGACGGTGGGCGGCCGGGTCGGCATCGAGGACGAGGTCGTAGTGCGTGACGTCGTAGCCGCCGTTGCCGAGCTTAGGGAAGTACGGGTCGCGCAGACCGGCGGCGCCGGGGGTGCCTTCGACGCCGCCGGTGCAGCCGGTGGAGGTCGTCAGAACCAGCAGGGCGAGGGCGGCGGCGCGGGCCGTGCGGCGTACAGGTGTTCGCTGATCCACACCGGTGATCCTAGGCGCGAAATGTCTGGATGCGCCTGTGCGGGCACGCCGGGGGCTTACGACCTGGTGCACGATAAAGAGTGGACCAGCGAGCGGCGTCATGCGGCTTCGAATCCAAGGCGGAGGAGGGAGGCGACGCGGAGCGTCGTCGACTGACGGCAACGCCGGAGGCGGAGTCGCAGGGTGTCGGGAGCCCGCTCGCTATCGTGCACCAGGTCGTTACTTCGCGAGGGTGGCGACGCCGGCCTTCGCGAACTTCTCGTCGAGGTCGCCGCTGGGGGCTCCCGCCACTCCGATGCCCGCCACCGGGGCGCCCTTGACCTGCACCGGGGAACCGCCCGCGAGGAACAGGGTGCCGTGGATGTCCTTGAGGTTCGGGGCCTGCTCCAGGCGCTTGGCCAGCTCGGAGGTGGGCGCGTTCCAGGAAACGGCGGTGTACGCCTTCTTCGCGGCCGACTCGTACGCCTGCGGGCCCGCGCCGTCACCGCGCAGCGTCACGATGGTGTTGCCGTTGCGGTCGACGACGGCGACGCAGACGCGCTGATTCTCCTTCTTCGCGGCGTCGAGCGCGGCCTGCGCGGCCTTGGTGGCGGCGGCCACGGTCAGGTGGGTGGACTGCTGGAGGTTCCGGTTCGCGGTGTCGGCGCCGAGGCCGGCGGCGGGTGCGGCGGCCGGGGCGGAGGCGTTGGCGGACATGGCGCCGAAGGTTCCGGCGCCGAGGGCGGCGGCGGCAACGGCACCGGTCAGGACGCGGGTGCGCAGCGACAGCTTCTTCATGGTGAGCTCCTTGAGCAGCAGTGTCAGTGGGTGAGCTCGTTCGGCTCTGTCATCGATCCTCCGGCCGCGTCCGACGCCGTACGGTCGGCGAACCGGCTCGACACCGCGCGCGGGACGGCCGACGGCCCCATCGGCCGATCGGTTGATGCGGGGGTGGTCATCCGGGGCAACCATGGACGTATCTGTGCAGGTCAGCAGTGCCGATGACGACGGTGGGGAGCGAGGGGTACGAGGTGGAGCACCGAACCCGACCGGCACCCGGCACGGTCACGGGACGGACCGGCGCCTGCGGCCACAGCAGTAACGGCGCAACCGGGGCCGGAGACCCGGATGCCCGATGGCTCACGCTCCTGATGCACGCCGCGTTCTTCCTGCTGCTCGGCGCCTCGCTCGCCCGCTTCCTGCTGCGGCACCCCGGCGAGGCCCGCACCCCGTGGATCATCGCGCTCTCCGTCGCCCTGGCCGTGCTGTACGTGCTCGGGCCGGTGCTCGGTTCGCGTCCGACGCCGCGCAGCGTGGTGTGGCTGGGGGTGCTGGTCGCCGTGTGGATGGTGCTGGTCGTCCTCGCGCCGAGCTTCGCGTGGTGCGCGGTCCCGCTGTTCTACACCGGGCTGCGGATCCTTCCGCCACGCGCCGCACTCGCGCTCGTCGCTCTGCTCACCGTGTTCGTCGTCGCCGCGCAGTTGCGGCTGGCCGACGGTTTCGACCCGAACCTGGTGCTGGCCCCGCCGGCCGTGGCGGCGATCGCGACAGCGGTCTTCGTCCATATGCAGCGCCAGGCCGCTCGTCAGCACGAACTGATCGACGACCTGCTGCGCACCCGCCGCGAACTGGCCGCCACCGAACGCCGCGAGGGAACCCTCGCCGAACGCCAGCGGCTCTCGATGGAGATCCACGACACCCTCGCGCAGGGCCTGTCCAGCCAGCAGATGCTGCTCCAGGCCGCCGACCGCACCTGGGACGCCGACCCGGCGACCGCCCGCCGCCATGTCCGTACGGCAACGGGCATCGCGGAACGCAATCTCGCCGAGGCCCGCCGCTTCGTCCACGACCTGGCCCCGGCCGATCTCGCGGAGGGCGGCGGCCTGGAGGCGGCCCTGCACGCACTGGCCGCACGCGAGACGACACAGGCGCAGGGGCGGCTCACCGTCCGCTGCCATGTGGAGGGAGAGCAGCACACCGCGCTGCCCGACCGGGTGCAGTCGGCGCTGCTGCGCATCGCGCAGGGCGCACTGGCCAATGTGAGGGAACACGCGCACGCCACGGAGGCCGCGCTGACGCTGACCCGTCTCGACGACCGGATCGTCCTGGACATTGCCGACAACGGGCGAGGCTTCGCACCCGCCGGGCGCACCGCGGCGGCCACCGGCGGCGTACGCGGCCACGGGCTGCCCGCGATGCGGGCCAGGCTGCACCAGCTCGGCGGCACGCTGACGATCGAGTCGGCACCGGGCGAGGGTACGGTCCTGTCCGCCGCCGTCCCCCTCACGCCCGCACCCGCACCGGAGGACCTCTCATGAACGCGACGCCGCCCGTACGCATCCTGCTCTGCGACGACCACGCCGTCGTACGCGCCGGGCTGCTCGCCCTCCTCGGCAGCGAACCGGACATCGAGGTCGTCGGCGAGGCCGGCAGCGGCGAGGAGGCCGTCGCCCTGGCCGCCAGACTCACCCCCGACGTCGTCCTGATGGACCTCCAGCTCGGCGAGGGCATCGACGGCGTCGAGGCCACCCGCCGCATCGCCGCCACCGGCGTCCACGTGCTGGTCCTCACCACGTACGACACGGATGCCGACATCACCCGCGCCATCGAGGCGGGCGCCACCGGCTACCTGCTCAAGGCCGAGCGCCCGGAGGAGCTCTTCGCCGCGATCCGCTCGGCCGCCCAGGGCCGCACCACGCTCTCCCCGCCCGTGGCCAGCCGCGTCATGGCCCGGATGCGCAAGCCCCGGCCCACCCTCACCGACCGCGAACTCGACATCCTGGCCCAGCTGTCCCAGGGCCTGGGCAACCGTGACATCGCCCGCGCCCTGTTCATCAGCGAGGCCACGGTGAAGACCCACCTGGGCCGCATCTACGACAAGCTCGGCGTCGACACCCGCGCAGGCGCCGTAGCCGTGGCGAAGGAGCAGCGGTTGCTGCCCTGGATCAACCTTCCTGAACGAGGAGGTCGTCGGCCGTCTTCGCCGTGAAGGTGCGCGACCCAGGTGTCGCGCACCTGCAGATCCGGACACGAGCCGTTCCGCTCCCGGACCGCGTCATCCACGACCACCCCACGGTGGTCCAGCGTCCGCAGCACATTCCGAACCCGTTCGTGCCAGAACATGGGATTCCTCATCCATCACCTGATCGAGTAGCCAACCGCAACGGCATTGACGCACCTCCGGGCATGACACCATCGAACTGTGCTCGACATCGGCTACTCCCTCTCCCGGCGCTTCCCCGATCCCCCGCAGACCGACTACCGCCGCGCGGACGTCCACGCCCTGCGGCACGATCTGTTCTCCGGGGACGTCTACCTCGCGGACACCAAGGCGGACCGCGAGGTGTCCACAGCCTGGGGATGGGTGCCGGTGCTCGACTTCGCGTGGGCGTTGTGCGACATCGTCGAGCAGATCGACCAGGACCCGCGCGGCAACCGCTCGCACCGGCGGCAGTTCGCCGAGCTGGACTTCACCGAGTCGTCCGACCGGATGCTCTTCGAGCGCCGCTTCGGCTGGGTCGATGTCGAGGCCGACTGGATGCCCGGCGACGAGCCCCCGCTCACCTTCAGCCACTCGCTGCTGCGCCGCGAGGCCCGCGACTTCCTGCACGACCTCATCGCCGACCTCGCCGACATGCACGACGGGCTCGCCGACAACCCCGTGATCTGGGACCTCCAGGCCCGCTTCCCCCGTATCTGACCCGGCCGTATCCGACCCGCCCCCGGCGGGCTACGCCTCCACCCGCACCCCGATCTGCGCCGCGAACGCCGGAGCCAGCTCCATCAGCTGTGACGGGCTGATCACCGCACCCGCCAGCCGCTCCACCCCGCGGGCGATGTCCAGCTCCGCGACCGTCCGCAGGTCCACCGACTCCATCCGTACGGAACTGAAGTCGGCCCGCTTCAGCACACAGTCGCGGAACTCCACCCGCACCAGCTGCGCATCCCCGAAGTCCGGCTCGGACAGCACACAGCCCTCGAACACCACGTCCTTCAGCCGCGCCTTGCGCAGATTCAGGTAGTCGATCTTCCCGCCGCGCACCAGCACCCGCTCCAGCACCGCGCCGTGCAGCTGCACCCCGCCCAGCCGTGCGTCCACCACCTCCACATCGCGCAGCGACGCCCCCGCGAGATCGGTGCCCACACCCCGTACGCCCGTCAGCACCGAGTCTATGAAGCGGGCCCTGACCAGCTCCGTACGGTCCAGTGCGCAGCCGTCCAGCGCGCAGTCCATGAACCGGGCTCCCGGACCCGACTCGTCGCCGAGATCCGTCCCCTCGAAGCGCAGACCGTCGTAGTCCCCGTCCGGCTCGAGTCCTCCGCCGTCGTACGCAACGAGCGGCGGCAGCCGCACCTCCGGCCGCCGTGCCGCTGCGATGGTGTCCGTCTTCCTGCTGCTGCGTGCCATGCCCCCATCGTGACCCACCCCACTGACAACGCCCCTCGCCGATGTCACAAACGGGGCCCCGCGAGCCGTCCCGTGCACAGCAGCGCCTTCAGCGAAGGAGACCGGGACCATGCAGCGCATCCACATCATCGGCGGCGGCCTCGCCGGATTCACCGCAGCGATCACCGCCGCCGAGTCCGGCGCCCTGGTGACCGTCCACGAGGCCCACCACACTCTCGGCGGACGGGCCAGGACCGCCGAAGGCCCGTACCGCACCAACGAAGGACCCCACGCCCTCTACCGCCGCGGACCGCACTGGACCTGGCTCGACCGCCGCAGCCTCCTGGGCCCCGTCGCCACCCTCCCGCTCCTCGAAGGCGCCCGGCTCCGCTTCCGCCTCGGCGGCACCCTGCGCCGCACCCCGCCCTTCGCCCTCCTCCGCCTCACCCGTCGCCGCGCCGAGCAGGCCCCCGTCGACACCGACTTCCGCACCTGGGCCGCGGGGCAGGTCGGCGAGGCGGGCGCCCGCGCGGCCGCGCACTACGCCGCCGTCGCGCTCTACCACCACGACCCCGGTGCGCTCTCCGCCGCGTTCGTCCAGGAACGGCTGCGCCGCGCCGCCGCGCTGCCACCCGAGGCCCGCTACCCCGTCGGCGGCTGGGCCCAGGTCATCGACCGGATGGCGGCCCGCGCCTGGAACCTCGGCGTCCGGATCGAGACGGCGGCCCGCGTCGACGCCGGCACCCTCGACGCCCTGGCCCGACAGGGCCCGGTGATCGTCGCCACCTCCCTCGACTCGGCCCGCACCCTGCTCCACGACCCCTCACTGACCTGGGACAGCGGCAGGACCGCCCTGATCGACCTGGCCCTGCGCACCCGGCGCGGCGACGCCTTCGCCGTGTCCGACCTCGACGCCCCCGGCTGGATCGAGCGCTTCAGCGCGCAGGACCGCACCCTCGCACCCGTCGGACAGCAGCTCGTCCAGGGGCAGTTCCCCCTCGCCCCCGGCGAGTCCAGGGCCACCGGCATCGCCCGCGCCGAGGAGCTGCTCGACCTCGGCTGCCCGGGCTGGCGCGAGCGCACCGTATGGCGGCGCGAGGCCCTCGCCTCCGGCCGCACCGGCGCGGTCGACCGTCCCGGCACCACCTGGCGCGACCGCCCCGCCATCGACCGCGGCAACGGCATCTACCTCGCGGGCGACCAGGTCGCCGCGCCCGGACTGCTCAGCGAGGTGTCGTTCAACAGCGGAATGGAGGCGGCGCTGCTCGCCCTCAGGGCTTCCGAGAGCCGGACCACCACCCGCACCTCCACGACAGGACTTGACCTCAAGCGGACTTGAGGTCGGAGGGTGGCCCCACAGGCCCACGGGTCCGCAGGCCCACGGCCCACGGGCCCACAGGCCCACAGCGACCGACACCAGCGGGGAGTTCACCGTGCACGCCATCCGCCTCCACACCTTCGGCCCGGCCGAGAACCTCACCTACGAGCGGACCGACGACCCCGTACCCGGCCCGGGCCAGGTACGTATCGCCGTCGCCGCAGCGGGCGTACACCTTCTCGACACGGCCCTGCGCGAGGGCATGACGGGCCCGTTCCCGGCCCCCGCCGAGCTGCCGACCATCCCGGGCCGCGAGGTCGCGGGCCGGGTCGAGTCACTCGGCGAGGGCACCGGCCCCGGCTGGCTCGGCAAGCGCGTCGTCGCCCATATCGGCATGGTCCCGGGCGGCTACGCCGAACTCACCGTCGTCGACGCCGAGAAGCTGCACACCGTCCCGGACGGCCTCGACGAAGCCGAAGCCGTCGCCATGATCGGCACCGGCCGCACCGCCCTGGGCATCCTGCAGTTCACCGACCTCGGCCCCGGCTCGACCGTCATCGTCCCCGCCGCCGCGGGCGGCATCGGCACCCTGATCGTGCAGTACGCCAAGAACGCCGGGGCCACCGTCATCGGCCTCGCCGGCGGCCCCGCCAAGGTCGCCGCCGTCCGGGCGAACGGCGCCGACCTCGCCGTCGACTACACGCTCCCCGACTGGCCCCGGCAGGTCCGCACCCACCTCGACGGACTCGGCCGCCGCGCCACGGTCGTCTACGACTCCGTCGGGGGAACCACCGGCCGCGCCGCCGTCGACCTCCTCGGCAAGGGCGGGCAGCACATCGTGTTCGGCTGGTCCGGCGCCGGACTCCACGACGGAGCCCCGCTCACCTTCACCGACGAGGAACTCGCCGAACGCGGCATCACCTCCGGGAGCGTGCTCGGCCCCGTCATGATGGCGAAGGCGGGCGGCCTGCGCGCCCTCGAAGCCCGCTCGCTCTCCGAGGCGGCCTCCGGCCGGCTCCGCCCCGCCGTCCAGCGCTACCCGCTCGCCGAAGCGGCCGCCGCCCACCGCGCCCTGGAGACCCGGGGCACGAGGGGCAAGGTCGTCCTGATCCCGTAACCGGGCGAGGGCTCATTCACCGCCGAGCTTCGTCAACGCCCCGTCCGTCAGCCGGTACACCGTCCACTCGTCCTGCGGCCGCGCACCCAGCGACTCGTAGAACGCGATGGACGGGGTGTTCCAGTTCAGCACCGACCACTCCAGGCGCTCGTAGCCGCGCTCCACACAGATCCGCGCCAGCTCCGTCAGCAGCGCC
The DNA here is from genome assembly GCF_043200155.1 of Streptomyces sp. NPDC048473. Classification (NCBI taxonomy): domain Bacteria; kingdom Bacillati; phylum Actinomycetota; class Actinomycetes; order Kitasatosporales; family Streptomycetaceae; genus Streptomyces; species Streptomyces sp. NPDC048473. The sequence continues at coordinate 139,867 of NZ_JBICXE010000015.1, read as the reverse complement.
TTCCCGTGCCCGCCGCCACGCCGCTCAGGACGTACGTACAGGTCCTCCAGGTAGATGCCGTGCACCCCGCGCCACGTGGAGAAGTTCAGGAACCACAGCGCGAAGCCGGCCACCTCGCCGTCATCGTCCGACTCGGCGATATGCGCGTAGGCGGCGGGCCGCTCGCCGAACAGCGCCTCGTGCAGCTGCTCCTCGGTGGCGTTCGCCTCGTGCAGGGCCTTCTCGTAATCGGCCAGCTCACGGACCATGGCGTGGATGACGGGGACATCGGCGGGGGTAGCGGTACGAATCATGAGGGCAGCGTAAGCACGGGTCTGTACCCCGCCGGCCCCGCCCCAGCAACTGCCGTGCGGTCTCGGCCTGGTTCGATTCCAGCCGTCGCTCCCCACCCGACACATCCCACAGACCGTTCTGCAGCAGCCGCCCCGGCTCCCCCACCGTCTCCTCGTCCACCGGCTGAAGCTTCAACGCCGCCCTGCGACCGTCCGCCACCCGCACCACCGGAAGCACCAGCGCGCACCCCGTAGAACGCCTCACCGTCCCGCCGCAGCCCCTACCGCTCCAGGAACTCGGCGGCCCGCCCAGGCAGCGCCGCGAGAAAGGCCCGCCCGGCCGCCCCGTCGAACGTGGACCGGGTGTCGATCAGCTCGTCCGGAATGTCAATCACGCGGACGATCGTAGAGCCGTGCATCAATCGGATATGACTCCGAGCAGCCCCGCCCCGCCCACCCGGCCGCGCACCGTCGCCGGCTCGTGGATCCGCAGCGTCGGCTCATGGATCCGCAGCGCACCCGGCACCTACATCTGGCTGATCGCACTCTTCGTCACCACCTTCATCGTCCACCAGATGTCACCGGACTTCGAAGAGGACTTCCTGCGCCAGCGCTCGACCAACATCCACGAACTCACCCAGGACCCGGTACGCGTACTGATCGCCAGCGCCTTCTGGATCGACAGCGGCCACTGGGCTCCCTACGCCGTCCTCTACACCGTCTTCCACGCCCCCGCCGAACGCTGGCTCGGCACCCTGCGCTGGCTCGCCGTCGTCATCGCGGCCCATGTCCTCGCCACCCTCGTCAGCGAAGGCGTCCTGGCCTGGGCCATCCGGCACGGACACGTACCGCCGGCCGCTGCCAACACGCTCGACGTCGGGGTCAGTTACGCGCTCGCGGGTGTCGTCGCCGTCCTCACGTACCGCATCCCGCCGCCCTGGCGGTACGTGTATCTCTTCGCCGTCCTCGTCTTCTACGGCATCCCGCTCATCACCGGCCGCGCCTTCACCGACCTCGGCCACTTCACCTCCGTACTCATCGGCCTCGCCTGCTACCCACTGACCCGGTCCCGACCGAAGACGAAAACCCCTCCGGCGCAGTAACGTCCCGCCCCATAAAGAACAGCTTCAACCAGGGCTTCACACCGGACAAAGCAGGGGCAACATGAGCACCGTCAGCACCGTCAACGGCGGCATATCGTTCTGGTACGCGGACCAAGGCACCCCCACCCCCCGCGAGCCCCTGCCCGGCGACTCCACCGCCGACATCTGCATCGTCGGCGGCGGATACACCGGGCTGTGGACCGCCTACTACCTCAAGAAGGCCGTCCCCTTCCTCAACATCACCGTCCTCGAAGCCAAGTTCTGCGGCTACGGCGCCTCCGGGCGCAACGGCGGCTGGCTGTACAACGGCATCGCGGGCCGCGACCGCTACGCCAAGCTCCACGGCCACGAAGCCGCCGTCCGCCTCCAGCAGGCGATGAACGACACCGTCGACGAGGTCGTCCGCGTGGCCGCCGAGGAGAACATCGACGCCGACATCCACCAGGGTGGTGTCCTCGAAGTCGCCTACACCCCCGCCCAGCTGGCCCGGCTCAAGGACTTCCACTCCGTCGAGATCGCCTTCGGCGAGAAGGACCGCGTCCTGCGCGGCGCCCGCGAGACCGGCGAACGCATCAACGTCACCGGAGCCGTCGGTTCCACCTGGACCCCGCACGGCGCCCGCCTGCACCCGGTCAAACTCGTCAAGGGCCTCGCCGCGACCGTCGAGGCGCTCGGCGTCACCATCCACGAGTCGACGCCCGTCACCGAGATCAGGCCCAAGCACGCCCACACCCCGTACGGCACCGTCCGCGCCCCGTACATCCTGCGCTGCACCGAGGGTTTCACCGCAAACCTCAAGGGCCAGAAGCGCACCTGGCTCCCCATGAACTCCTCGATGATCGCCACCGAGCCGCTCCCCCGGTCCATGTGGGACACCATCGGCTGGGACGGCCGCGAAACGCTCGGCGACATGGCCCACGCCTACATGTACGCCCAGCGCACCGCCGACGACCGCATCGCACTCGGCGGCCGCGGCGTCCCGTACCGCTACGGGTCCGGCACGGACAACGACGGCCGCACCCAGCCCGCCACCATCGAGGCCCTCCGCGACATCCTCGTCCGCCTCTTCCCCACCACCGCGGCCGCCCGCATCGACCACGCCTGGTCCGGCGTCCTCGGCGTCCCCCGCGACTGGTGCGCCACCGTCACCCTCGACCGCTCCACCGGCCTCGGCTGGGCCGGCGGCTACGTCGGCTCCGGCGTCGCCACCACCAACCTGGCCGCCCGCACCCTGCGCGACCTGATCCAGCAGGACTCCGGCCAGTCCGGCCCCACCGACCTGACCACTCTCCCCTGGGTCAACCACAAGGTCCGCCGCTGGGAACCGGAACCCTTCCGCTGGCTCGGCGTCCACGGCATGTACGCCGCCTACCGCACCGCCGACCGCCGCGAACTCACCTCGCCCCGCCCGGGAACGGACCCCATCGCGAAGGCCGCGGACCGGCTGGCGGGACGGCACTGACCGGGAAACGGACGGGCACCCGCCACCGGGTGGTGGCGGGTGCCCATGGTTCGTTCGGTCAGCTGTGCGGAGCTCGTGCCACACCGAGCGGCAGGGGTTCTTGCCGTGGCACGGCTTGGGCTTCGGATTCGGCTTCGGCTTGGAGCAGTGCTTGTCGTGACAAGGCTTGGGCTTCGGCTTCGAGCAGTGCTTGTCATGGCACGGCTTCGGCTTCGGCTTGCAGTGCTTCTCGTGGCACGACTTCTTCTCGACGGCGATGCGGGCCTGGTCCTGGTTCGACCGGACGCTTCCGTTCTCGGCCGTGGCCACCGCGAGGTTGGTGACCTTGCCGTGCTTGGCATCGGCCTCGGTGACCCGGTAGGCGCCGCTGCAGAAGGTGCTGTCACCGGACTGACCGGCCGGGGCGAGGGTGGTCTCACCGCAGGTCACACGGGTGGTCGTGCCTCCGTACTGCCACTGGTCGAAGGTGGTGACCAGGCCCTGGTTCGCCGGGAGGGCGTGGTTGTAGAGCACCGCGGCGGACTGGTCGTTGGAGGCGTCGGTCAGCCGCAGGTAGCCGTTCGGTGCGGCGTTGTTCGGAGGTACGGGGTCGGTCGCGCCGGCCGGGCAGCCGGTGAGCGGGTGCGTACCGGAACCGGGGGCCGGGGCCTCGGGCGCACCGGTCAGGCAGGCGGGCCCGAATGCCTCGAACCCCGCGATCGCGTCGGCCCCGGTGAACATCTCGTCCACCGGCGGCACGCCCCGGAACGTCCGGCTCAGCGGGCGGCCGCGGACCGCCCCCCTCGCGCACCGATCATCCCGAGACCGTCGATCGCGGCCGGGGACAGCATCGAGTCCTCCAGGCCGGACAGGGGCATCCACTCGACCGCGCTCGTGGAGTCATCGGCCTTGGTGACCACGAGCGGTCCGGGCTTGAGCTCGACGATGTAGAAGAGACCCACCAGGTTCCAGCTGATCCCGAGCCGGGTGGCCGTATATGCCCGCGCATCCACCAGGCGGGCGTCGAGGAGTTCGAGGCCGGTCTCCTCGTGCAGCTCGCGTGCCAGCGTCTCCCGCGGCTGCTCGCCCGGATCGATTCCCCCGCCGGGAAGGTGCCACAGCCCGGGCTCGAAGACCGGTGAGGCATCCGAGAGTTGAGTCAACAGCAGTTGGTCCCGCACGGTGGCAACGGCATACGCCGATACGCGCGAACGCACGTGCCTTTTCATTGTGCCCCTCCGGTCACTGTGCCCCTCCGGACTTCAGGTTGCGCGGCCTCGACCACCTCGTGCGGACAATCCATCGACCGTACGCCGAGAGGGTCCGGGCGGATTTCCGTGGACGGACGAAGGTGAACCACCCGCAGTAGAGGGCATGCTGGTCCGCCCCCAAGCCGACCACCACCTGTCCGGCAACGGAAGAAGGCCGGCGCCCTCCCGGGGCACCGGCCTTCTTCACGAGGTCAGGCAATGAGTTCGGACTCCTCCGCCGGAGCCGGAGCGGGGGCGGCCCCGGGCTTGGTGTCGCGCATGACCAGGGTGGCCAGGAGGGCGGCGGCGAGAACGCCGATCGCGCTGATGGTGAAGGTGGCCGACATCGAGTCGGTGAAGGCTTCCCGGGCGGCGTGGACCAGTCCGGTGTCGCCGTGGGCGGCGGCCAGTGCGCCGGCGATCGACTGCTTGGCCTGCTCGGGTGCGTCGGCGGGCATCTCGTTGCGGAAGCCGCTCGTCAGGAGCGAGCCGAGGATCGCGATGCCGAGCGCGGTGCCGGCCTGCTGGATGGTGTCGTTCAGGGCCGAGCCGACGCCCGCCTTCTCCGCCGGGATGGTGCCCATCAGCGCGCCGACCGCGGCCGGCATCGCAAGGCCCGCGCCGAGGCCGAGCAGGCCGAGCGCGACCGCCGGGACGGCGAAGCCCGTGCCGGCCGAGACGGTGGTCAGCAGCGCGAAGGAGGAGGCCATGACGAGCATTCCGGCCAGCACCAGGAGGCGGTTGCCGATCTTCGCGGCGAGCCCGGTACCCACGATGTTGCCGACCAGCGCGGCAACGGCCAGCGGCACGAACGCGAGGCCCGCCTTGATCGGCGAGTAGCCGAGCACGAACTGCAGGTACTGGGTGAGCACCAGCAGCAGGCCGCCGTTGCCGATCTGTACGAGGGTCAGCGACACCGAACCGCCGCTGAAGTTGCGGTGCTTGAACAGGACCAGCGGCACCATCGGCGCGGCGGTGACGTTCTCCCACACCACGAACCCGGCGAGGGCGACGACCGCGACGGCCAGGGTGATCGCCGACCGGCCGCCGAAGGCGCCGTGCTGCGGGAGCTCGATGATCCACCAGACCAGGGCGGTGATACCGGCCGCGGACAGCACCGCGCCGAGCGGGTCGGGCTTCTGCCACGGCCCCTTCGACTCCGGCATGAGGGTGAGGCCCGCCAGGACGGCCAGCGCGACGACCGGCACGTTGATGAAGAAGATCGAGTGCCAGGAGAAGTGGTCGATCAGCACACCGCCGAGGACCGGGCTGCCGACCAGGCCGAGCATCGACACCGAGCTCCACACCGCCATCGCCTTGCCGCGCTCCTCGTCGTCGAAGACGGTGATGAGGATCGACAGCGTCGAGGGCATGATCAGCGCCCCGCCGACGCCCATCGTGACCCGCGCGGCAATCACCTCGCCGGGGCTCGTGCAGAAGGTCGCGGCCAGCGACGCCGCACCGAAGAGCAGCAGGCCGATGATCATGATCTTCCGGCGGCCGAACCGGTCGCCGAGGCTGCCGGAGGTGAGCAGGAGCCCGGCGAAGACCAGGATGTAGGAGTCGAGGATCCACTGGGTGTCCTGTGCGCTCGCGCCGATGTCCTCGGTCATCGACGGCACCCCGACGGTCAGCGCCATGCTGTCGACCACCAGAACCAGCGAGCTGAGGCACAGCACGACGAGGATCCACCAGCGGCGTGGATTGCGGGTCTCCATGGGGTTTCCTTTCGGGTTGCGCACACCGTTCCTTCGATGCGAACACTGTACGCAGATGAGAACGACGCACGCAAGCCCCCTTCGTGTACGCTGAATGCGAACGGTGTACGCATCGCATCGAGGAGGCGCCATGGCAGCCAAGACCAACCCGATCCCGTCCGTGTGGGCCCGGCAGGAGCGCCGGCCCGACCAGCCCGCGCTCAGCCGGGCCGCAATCGTCCGCGAGGCGATCGTGATGCTGGACGCCGACGGCATCGAGGCGCTCAGCATGCGCAAGCTCGGCGCCCGCCTGAACGCCGGCGCGACCTCCCTCTACCGGCACGTCGCGACCAAGGACGAGCTGATGGAGCTCGCGGTGGACGAGGTCTTCGCCGAGATCGCCGTCCCGTCCACGGACTTCGTCCGGACAGCCCCCGAGGCCGACAGCCCCGACTGGCGCGCCGCCGCCACCGAGGCCGCCCGGTCCTTCCGCGCGACGGCCCTGCGCCACCCGTGGCTGACCTCGGTCCTCGGCCAGGCGGGCCTCGCCTACCTGGGCCCCAACCTCATGTCCTTCACCGAGCGACTGGCCGCCCTGTTCACGGCCGCCGGTTTCCCCGAGCCGAGCCGCGCGATCGACACCGTCCTGTCGTACGTCATCGGCATGAGCGCCACGGAGGCGGCCTGGCTCACCACGATCGCCCGCTCCGGCGAGACCGAGGCCGCCTTCATCGCCCGCCTCATGCCCGCCGCCCGGCGGGCCGCGGCCGCCCACGACCACCTCGCCGACGTCTACGCCGGACCCACGGCCGTCGACCCCGTAGAGATCCGCGAAACCAAGTTCGCCTACGGCCTGGAAGTCGTCCTCGACGGCCTGGCGCTGCGGCTCCCGCGCTAGCGCTCCGGCCGGGAAGGTTCAGGTCCCAAAGGACAAGAGAAGCCAGGCCGGACGCGGTCCGACCTGGCTTCTCGTTGAGCCCCCTGTCGGATTCGAACCGACGACCTACGTATGACACCTGCAAGATCATGACGGCGGGTGCCGGGCCGTACCACCGAATCCAGTTTCCACTGGTCAGGGAGGTGCGGCCGAGGCCCGCTCGACGCCCAGTCCACCCCATGACACCCCGTCCGCTCACGCATCGCTCACGCACACCGCGCAGCCGGGCCGGTGCCCGCCCGGCCGGTGCCTCAAGGTGTCCGTCCGCCTCAGTACGGTGCTGCGGCTGGTCGACGCACCGCCCGAGCCGGAAGTTCCGGCCCCGCTGGTGGTGGGAGTCAACACGTACGCGACGCGCAAAGGCCGTTACTACGGCACGGCGCTGGTCGACGTCGAGACGCGCCGTCCGGTGGACCTGCTGCCCGACCGGGAGGCGTCGAGCCTGGCCGCCTGCCTGCCAAGCGGCCAGGCGTCGAGGACCGGACGCCTCCTGGCAGGCGCGGGAGAGAACCGGTCGGAGACTCAGCGGGCACGGGAGCCACTCGGCCGATCCGGTGAAAAGAAGCAGAGAAAGCGCAGGTGAAGGCGGTCTTCTGCCGATACCGGGGCGGAGGTGACTTACACCTGCACCTGTGACCCCCAATTGAGGATCAAGATGCGCAGAAGTATCGCGGCCGCTTCACTCGTAGCCGGCCTGGTGGCGGCTCTGGCCATCCCCCTCCCGGCATCGGCCGATCAGAGCGGAACCACGCCGGTGACGCTCTCGATTACCACCGGCACCATCGACATCACTGTGCCGACGGGGCCGGTGAGCCTGGGTACCGTCGCCGCCAGCAGCACCCCCCAGACGGTCAGCGCACAGCTCGGGAACGTCACTGTGGCGGACAACCGGGGTGGTACGACCGGCTGGGTCGTCACCGCGAACGGAACCGACTTCACAGGACCGCAGAACATCTCGGTCTCCGCCCCCGGCTCCAGCAGCTACAGCACACCATCCGCCACGGTCACCGGCAACGCCATCGTCAACGCCAGCAATCTGGATCCCCTCTACCCGCCGGGTCCTGTCCAGACGGCCACCAGCGTGTCCGGGATCAACAGCGCCGTGTGGAACCCAACCATCTCCGTCACGGTCCCGGCGGACGCACTGGCCGGCACCTACAGCTCGACGATCACCCATTCCGTGGCCTGATCCAGCACACCGAAATCACTGGGGGGGTTCTCCGCCTTGCGCAGTTTCGTTCCTGTTTTGGCTCTGGTGGCCGCGGCACTCGTCGCGGCCACCGGCGCTGCCTCACCTGCGACCAATGCAGCGGCGCCGCCACGTTCGTCGGACTCCGGCCCAGGAAGCGTCGGCGTACGCCTCGTCGACATCCCAGCCGACCTGGCCGACGATCCACGAGCACGGCACTACATCATCGACAACCTGACGCCGGGCACGACCGTGCACCGCCGCATCGAAGTACTGAACACCACTGATTCCACCTTGCACGTCGAGGTGTATCCGGCCGCAGCCGCCATCACCCACGGCTCGTTCGTGGGGGCAGCCGGCAGGAAGCGGAACGAGCTTTCGTCCTGGACAAGGCTGCGACGCAGGACGCTCGATGTTCCCGCCCACGACACCCTCCGCGACACCGTGACAATCAGGGTGCCCAGGAACGCGGCGCCGGGTGAGAGCTATGCCGTGGTCTGGGCGCAAGTCAGGGGCGGTCGAGGTGGTGGTGTCGCCCTGGTGAGCCGCACCGGCATCCGGATGTATCTCTCAGTCGGGGGCCACAACCCTCCGGCCCCGAACTTCACGGCGCGCACGATGACGGCTGCACGCGGCCCGGACGGACGCGCGATCGTGCGCGCCCAGATCATCAACACGGGGGGCCGCGCTCTGGACCTGTCCGGCACCCTGAAGCTCTCCTCGGTGTCGGGAAGCCTGAGCGCGGGCCCCTACCAGGTACAGCTGGGCACGAGCCTGGCACCCCATCAGTCCGAGCCGGTGATGATTCCGGTAACCGACGAAGTAGCCGACGGCCCCTGGCGCGCCACCCTTGAACTGAAAAGCGGACTGCTCGTCAAGAAGTTCCACGCGAAGATCAAATTCCCGCACACCCAGGGCACCGCCCCGGCAGCCGCGGTGAACACCGAAGCGTCCGGCGGTGGCGCACTCAAGACGCTGATCCCGGGGATCCTCCTGTTGAGTACCGCCCTCCTGATCGCCACCACCCGCGTCCGCCGCCGACACGGCAGAAGAACGACTGACGTGTAGCGACCTCTCCTGCGCCGATGCCTACGTGAAGGGCCGATCTCACCTCTCGAAGGACGCTATGCGCCGCATGGGAGACGCCTTCATTCCGAGGGCCCGGAACCCGTCTCTGAGACCGCAGCTGAGACCACGGACACCCGCGCGGCCCGCGCCCGGCGTCGTCGCCGCGTCCGATGAACAGAAAACCCCAGCTCAGACGCCGTCTGAGCTGGGGTTTCATCTGAGCCCCCTGTCGGATTCGAACCGACGACCTACGCATTACAAGTGCGTTGCTCTGGCCAGCTGAGCTAAGGAGGCGTGCCGGAGCAGTGTAACCAACACCGCTGCCTGTGCGGTCCCAAAATTCGCGTGCCTCGAACTACTGACAGATTTCAAATGGCCAGGTAGCGTCGCTGAGGATTCACCCAAGTGGACCAGACCACTCCCTTACTCGGATCGTCCGGCACGTTCCTGCCGGTGAAGGAGAAGATTCAGCATGGCCAGTGTCACGTTCGACAAGGCGTCCCGCGTCTACCCCGGCTCCACGAAGCCGGCCGTGGACCAGCTCGAGATCGACATCGCGGACGGCGAGTTCCTCGTCCTCGTCGGTCCTTCCGGTTGTGGCAAGTCGACCTCCCTGCGCATGCTCGCGGGTCTTGAGGACGTCAACGGCGGCGCGATCCGCATCGGCGACCGCGACGTCACGCACCTGCCCCCGAAGGACCGGGACATCGCCATGGTGTTCCAGAACTACGCGCTCTACCCGCACATGTCCGTCGCGGACAACATGGGCTTCGCGCTGAAGATCGCCGGTATCAACAAGACCGAGATCCGGGCGAAGGTCGAAGAGGCCGCCAAGATGCTGGACCTCACCGACTACCTGGACCGCAAGCCGAAGGCGCTCTCCGGTGGTCAGCGTCAGCGTGTCGCGATGGGCCGCGCCATCGTGCGTGAGCCGCAGGTCTTCCTCATGGACGAGCCGCTGTCGAACCTCGACGCCAAGCTCCGTGTCTCCACCCGTACGCAGATCGCCTCGCTCCAGCGCCGTCTGGGCATCACGACCGTGTACGTCACGCACGACCAGGTCGAGGCCCTGACCATGGGTGACCGTGTCGCGGTCCTCAAGGACGGTCTGCTCCAGCAGGTCGACTCGCCGCGCAACATGTACGACAAGCCGGCGAACCTCTTCGTGGCCGGCTTCATCGGCTCCCCGGCCATGAACCTGGTCGAGGTCCCGATCACCGACGGCGGTGTGAAGTTCGGCAACAGCGTCGTCCCGGTCTCCCGCGAGGCGCTCTCCGCCGCCGCGGACAAGGGCGACACGACCGTCACGGTCGGCATCCGCCCCGAGCACTTCGACATCGTCGAGCACGGCGGCGCCGCCGCGAAGTCCCTCTCGAAGGACAGCGCCGACGCCCCGGCCGGTCTGGCCGTCTCGGTCAACGTCGTCGAGGAGCTCGGCGCCGACGGCTTCGTCTACGGCTCCGCACGGGTCGGCGGCGAGGACAAGGACCTGGTCGTCCGCGTCGGCGGCCGCGCCGTTCCGGAGAAGGGCACCAAGCTGCACGTCGTCCCGCGCCCGGACGAGCTGCACGTCTTCTCGACCTCGACGGGTGAGCGTCTCACCGACTGACGCCCCGCACACCCGCACCACAACGGCCCCGCACGTTCTTCGTGCGGGGCCGTTCGCACGCCGCGGGGCGTGCATGGGTTTGGATCCGTACGGCGCCGGAATCCCCGGCACACCGGTCATTTCGGCACCGTTCGTCAACACGCGATTCGAAAAACGCCCTCGAACGATCCCCCTCAAGGGTGACGAAATGTCGCCAAATCATCACTGCCCGCTACGCTCGCTGCGTGACCCACACCGCGCGCCGCATCGGCCGAACTCTCGCTCTCGTACTGCCCGTCGTCATGGTCCTCTCCGGGACTCTCGCCGTCACCAGCGTGCCGTGGGCAGCCCACAACTCCGAGTCGCAGGTCCTGACCGCGTCGGCTCACAGCGTTTCCAAGCGTGCCAAGGCGCGCACCCCGCAGGACATCCTCCGTGACCGGCTGCTCGTGGAGCTTCGGCAGAAGGACCCGGGTGTCGCGCTGACGGACCTGCAGCGTTCCGTCGAGGGCCGCCCCTCGCTCGCCCGGCACTGCATGTCGATCGCCAAGGCGCTGGGCCGTGCCGCGGTCGAGCAGTACGGTCCGACGCGCGCCCACCGGTTCTCGCGTCCCGTCTGCGACACGTCGTTCGCCTCGGGTGTCGCACAGTTCAGCTGACCCGCTGGTCCGGGCACCGCATATCGTGCCTGGCATGCATACGTATCCGACGCAGGCCGTGGTCCTGGCGGGTGGCCAGGGATCGCGGCTGCGCCCGTACACAGACGACCGCCCCAAGCCGATGGTCGAGATCCCGGGCACCGGGACTCCGATCATCGGCCATCAGCTTTCCTGGCTGGCCGCCGAGGGCGTGACCGACGCCGTGGTGTCGTGCGGTCATCTGGCCGAGGTGCTGCAGGAGTGGCTGGACGCGGCGGTGCTGCCGCTGCGCGTGACGACCGTCGTCGAGTCCGAGCCCCTGGGACGCGGCGGCGGGCTGAAGTACGCCGCCGCCCGGCTGCCCGATCCGGACCAGCCCTGGTACGCCACCAACGGCGACATCTGGACGCGCTTCTCCCTGCGCGAGATGGCCGCGTTCCACGCCGAGCGCGATGCGACCGCCACCCTGGCTCTGGCCCGTCCCCGTATCCCGTGGGGCGCCGTGGAGACGGACGCGTTCGGGCACATCACCGACTTCATCGAGTCGCCGCCGTCGCCGTATCTGATCAACGCCGGTGTGTACGTCTTCTCGCCGACGTTCACGACGCTGCTGCCGGACCGGGGCGACCATGAGCGGACGACGTTCCCCCGGCTGGCCCGTGAGCGCAGGCTGGCCGGGTACCCGCTGCCGCACGGGGCGTACTGGCGGGCCATCGACACGGCGAAGGACCTGACCGAGGCCGCCAAGGAGCTCGACGGGCAGTAGCGAAGAGCCGCGGAGTACGCGGAGGGGCGGTCACCGGAACGAACCGGTGACCGCCCCTTCGCGTACTGCAGTACTGCGGTCCGGTGTCTCAGCCGAGCAGGCCGCCGATGGGGTTCTGCCCGCCACCGGACGTTCCGCCGGTGGAACCGCCGCTGTCCGAGCCGCCGCCGGTGGAGCCGCCGCCGGTGCCGGTGGAGCCGGAAGAGCTCGGGCCCGAGCTGCTGGACGGGGGTTGCTGCGGGGTCGTCCGCTGCGGGAGCTGCTGGGCGGTGCCCTGGGTCTGGCTGGGCTGTCCGGCACCCGCCCCCGCCTGGCCGGACTCGCGGACGGAGCCCGCAGCGGGCGTGGACGCCTTGGCGGACGGGGTGGTGGAGGCACTGCTGCGGGAGGGCGAGGGGCGCTGCCCGCCGGGCGTGTGGGAGGCCCGGCCGCTGCGGGATTCCTGCGGGAGCGGGGAGCCGGGGAGCTGGTTGGTCGGGTCGCCGTTCGGGCCGGGCACGGTGACGACCTCGGAGGAGCGGACCGCGCCGCCGAGCATGGAGCCCACGAGAAGGGTGAGGCCGACGACGACGGTGGCGACGACGGCGCCCCGGCGCAGCACCCGGCGGCGGAGGTCCCAGATCGCCGAGCGCGGGCCGAGCCTGCGCCAGGCCTCACCGGCGAGCCGCCCGTCGACGGAGTAGACGGGGGCGCCCGCGATGATCAGCGGGCTCCAGGCGGCGAGGTAGATGATGTCGGGCGCGTCGTAGACGGCGACGGTGCGCCAGCTGACGGTGACCAGCAGGGCGGCGGAGAGGAGCGCGCCGACGGAGGCGGCGACCCGCTGCCAGAGACCGAGGACGGTGAGGACGCCGACGACGACCTGGAGGAAGGCGACGGTGAGTCCGGCGCCGACGGGGTGCGAGAGTGCGAAGTCACGCAGCGGCTCGGCCAGCCCCCAGGGGTGCAGCGAGGTCAGCCACTTGACCATGGAGCCGCGCTCGCCGCCGTCGAAGTAGACGGGGTCGCACAGCTTGCCCATGCCCGCGTAGATGGAGATGAAGCCGAGGAAGACACGCATGGGCAGCAGCACGACGCCGAGGTTCATCCGGCGCCCGGGATAGTACGCGTGCCGTACGGAATCGCTGCCGTGGCGCTGCCCCCGGCCCTCGATGAGGTCGTCGTGCTCGTCCTCGTCGTACGCCTCCCGGCCGTACGGCTCGGTGTCGACGGGGTCGTAGGCGCCGACCGCCCGGCGCATGGGCGGCAGCAGGGGTCCGTTGCGGTGGCGGCCCGGCTGGTGGGGCGCGGGAATGACGGGGTTGGGCTGGGTCTCTTCGAGGCGCTCGATGACCTGTGTGCCGCCCGCGCCGAGCCCGCCGTCGAACTCGTGGCCGGCATGCGCGGCGTAGGGCTCGTAGGGGTCGTACGCGGTGGCCGGGCGGCCCGCGGTGGAGTTCCGTACGGCCTGGAGGAGTCCGGTGGCGCCGGGGTCGCCGGGGGCGGACCTGCCGCTCCACACGACGGGCGAGCGCCTGCCGCGCACTGCTCCGGCGCCGCCGCTCATGGCGGGGATCCTGGGCGCGCCGGCGGTGGCCAGACCGCGCAGCCGCGGGCGCTGGCCGGGGGCGAGCTGCACCCGGAAGCTGGCGTGGTTGACGATGACCTGCGCAGGGTCGCAGTCCACCTTGGTCATGCTCAGGGCGGGTTGTTCGTCGAACCGAGGCGTTCTGGTGTCCACACTCATCTAACCGAGTGATGTGTGTTTAGGACACTGCCTTGACGGGCCCGAAGTGTCCGAGGCCCGTCAATGAGCTCCGGCAGGGGGCGCCCCGGTCGGCCGCCCCCCGGCCGGGTGGACTTCAGGCCCGGCGCCGCGCGACCTCGTACAGGACGATCCCGGCCGCGACACCCGCGTTCAGCGACTCCGCGCCGCCCGGCATCGAGATGCGGACCCGGTAGTCGCAGGTCTCGCCGACGAGGCGGCCCAGGCCCTTGCCCTCGCTGCCGATGACGATGACGACGGGGCCGCCGAGTGCCTCCAGGTCCTCGACGGTGTGCTCACCGTCCGCGGCGAGGCCGACGACCGTGATGCCGGCCTTCTGGTAGCCCTCCAGGGCCCGGGTCAGGTTCGTCACCCGGGAGACCGGCGTACGGGCCGCCGTGCCCGCCGAGGACTTCCAGGCGCCCGCCGTCATCCCGGCCGCGCGCCGCTCCGGCACGACCACGCCGTGGCCGCCGAACGCGGAGACGGAACGGACGATGGCTCCCAGGTTGCGCGGGTCGGTGACACCGTCGAGAGCGACGATCAGCGGGTCCTCGCCGTTGTCGTACGCGGCCGCGGTGAGGTCCTCCGGGTGCGCGTACTCGTACGGCGGGACCTGGAGGACGAGGCCCTGGTGGTTCAGGCCGTTCGTCATCCGGTCCAGCTCGGGGCGCGGCGCCTCCATCAGGTTGATGTTGCCGCGCTGGCCGGCGAGCTGGAGCGCCTCGCGGACCCGCTCGTCGTTGTCGATGTACTGCTGGACGTACAGGGTCGTCGCCGGGACGCCGTCGCGCAGGGCCTCGTAGACGGGGTTGCGGCCGACGACCATCTCGGACGTGCCCTTGGCGCCGCCGCGCCTCGGCGCGGGGCGGCGGACCGCGGCCTGCTTGGCCGCGGCGTTGGCGACCCGGTTCTTCTTGTGTCCCTTGCGGGCGGAGGCGGGCGGCGTCGGTCCCTTGCCTTCGAGACCACGGCGTCGGTTACCGCCGCTGCCGACCTGCATGCCCTTCTTGTTGGACGTGCGGCGGTTCCTGCGCTGGCTGTTCCCGGCCATGACCTACCTGTTTCGTTGCTTCAGAAATGCGTATGTAAGTGAAGTGTGCCGCCCGGAACGCCGGGCGGCACATGGGAGGACTACTGGCGCGGGCCGAGTGTCCACCGTGGTCCGGTCGGGCTGTCCTCGATGACGAGTCCGGACTGGTTGAGCTGGTCGCGGATGGCGTCGGCGGCGGGCCAGTCCTTGCGCTCGCGGGCCGACTGGCGCTGGTCCAGGACGAGGCGCACGAGCGTGTCGACGACCCCGTGCAGATCGTCGCCGCGATCGCTCTCGCCCGCCCAGTGCTCGTCCAGCGGGTCGAGGCCGAGGACGCCGAGCATCGCGCGGACCTCCGCGAGCCGGGCGACGGCGGCTTCCTTGTCGTCGGCGGCGAGTGCGGAGTTGCCCTGGCGGACCGTGGTGTGGACGATCGCGAGCGCCTGCGGGACGCCCAGGTCGTCGTCCATCGCCTCGGCGAACGCCGGCGGCACCTCGGGGGCCGCGGCGACCTCGCCGCCCGCCTTCTCGACGACGCGCTGCACGAAGCCCTCGATCCGCGCGAACGCGGACTCGGCCTCGCGCAGGGCCTCCTCGCTGTACTCGATCATCGACCGGTAGTGCGGGGTGCCGAGGTAGTAGCGCAGCACGATCGGACGCCACTGCTTGACCATCTCGCTGATGAGCACGGAGTTGCCGAGCGACTTCGACATCTTCTCGCCGGACATGGTGACCCAGCCGTTGTGCACCCAGTACTTCGCGAAGTCGTCGCCGTACCCCTTGGCCTGGGCGATCTCGTTCTCGTGGTGCGGGAAGATCAGGTCGATGCCGCCGCCGTGGATGTCGAAGGCGGTGCCGAGGTACTTGTGCGCCATGGCGGAGCACTCCAGGTGCCAGCCGGGGCGGCCACGGCCCCACGGGGTCTCCCAGCTCGGCTCGCCCGGCTTGGCGACCTTCCACATCGCGAAGTCGCGCTGGTCGCGCTTGCCGGTCTCGCCGTCGCCGGACGGCTGGCGCAGATCGTCCAGGTCCTGGTTGGAGAGCTCCAGGTAGCCGGGGAAGGAGCGCACGTCGAAGTAGACGTTGCCGTCGGCCGCGTACGCGTGACCGCGTTCGATCAGGCCCCGCATCATCTCGATCATCTCGGTGATGTGGCCGGTCGCGCGCGGTTCGTACGTGACCGGGAGGCAGCCGAGCGCGTCGTAGCCGGCGTTGAACGCCCGCTCGTTCTCGTACCCGATGGCCCACCACGGGCGGCCCTGCTCGGCCGACTTCGCGATGATCTTGTCGTCGATGTCGGTGACGTTCCGGATGAACGTGACGTCGTAGCCGCGGTAGTCGAACCAGCGGCGCATGATGTCGAAGTTCAGCCCGGACCTGATGTGCCCGATGTGCGGGGCGGCCTGGACAGTCGCGCCACAGAGGTAGATCGAGACACAGCCCGCTGTGAGCGGTACGAAGTCACGGATCTGCCGGGCGCTGGTGTCGTACAGGCGAATAGTCACGCCTCAAGGGTAGTGGGCGCGCACCAGTGCCCCGCGACCCCTTGGGGATCGCGGGCAAAAGTTTTGTGGCGGCGGAGTGTCTCCTAGATGCGTCCGACGACCTTCCGCGGGGTGATCCGGACGACCACGCGCTCGTCGTCGTCGCCGGACGCGGGGTTGAACTCCGCGTACTTCTTGCCGGTGTACTTCACCGACAGCTCGTCGATGAGCTCCTGGCCGCCCTCGGTGGTGAGCGCGGCGGTGCCGCGGATCTCGGCGTACGTGTACGGGGCGTCGAAGGGCTGTACGACGACGGAGACCCGCGGGTCTCGGCTCAGGTTCTGCTCCTTGCGGCGGCCGACCGTCGTCGAGATGAGCACGTCGTCGCCGTCGCGCTTCACCCAGACCGGGGACACCTGGGGGCTGCCGTCGGGCTGGATGGTGGCGACGGTGACGAAGACGGGCGTGTCGAGAAGCGCCTTGAGTTCTGCGGAGAGTGCGGCGGTCATGGCGTACGTCCTCCAAGCGGGATCGGTGGTGCTTCTACCCGTACCCAACCCCGTGTCACCGCTCCCGCTTCCCGTTCCCGCGTTCGTGTGCCTCGGGGTTCACGAGGTCACTCCGCCCTGTGCCGGGGGTGGGCGGTCCGGGACGCCGTGCGTCCGCGGGCAGTGCCACCGGGCGGCAGGTGCGAGTGAGACAGGGGGCCGTGCAGGGGCGTCCCCGCAGGGACTGACGTAGATGACCGGTTCGCTGTACGTACCGGGGTGCCGCGTCGGTTCCGAGGAGACGGCACGGAGGGGCCCCGCCCCCACCCACCGGCGGGTCAGCCCGTGCGGTAGACCAGTGCGGTCGCGATCCCCGCGAGGCCCTCGCCCCGCCCGGTGAAGCCGAGCCCGTCGGAGGTGGCGGCGGAGAGCGAGACGGGCGCCCCCACAGCGGCCGACAGCACCTTCTGCGCCTCGTCGCGCCGCTTGCCGATCTTCGGCCGTACGCCGACGACCTGAACGGCGACATTGCCGATCTCGAAACCCTCGGCCCGTACGATCCGCGCCGCCTCGGTCAGCAGGGTGACTCCGGCGGCGCCGGACCACTCGGGCCGCCCGGTGCCGAAGTGCTGCCCGAGGTCGCCGAGCCCGGCGGCCGAGAAGAGCGCGTTGCACGCGGCGTGCGCGACGACATCGGCGTCGGAGTGCCCCGCCAGGCCGGGCCCCTCGCCCTCCCACAGCAGCCCCGCGCACCACAGCTCGCGGCCCTCTTCGAAGGCGTGGATGTCGGTGCCGATCCCGACGAGCGGGACAACGGGCCCGGTCCGTTCCTCAGAAGCCATCGTTCGCCCTCCTGCGCGCGAGTACCGCCTCGGCCAGCACCAGATCCAGCGGCCGGGTCACTTTGAAAGCCTCTTCGTGCCCGGGTACGACCACGACGGGCGCCCCGAGCTGCTCCACCATGCCCGCGTCGTCCGTGGCGCCCTCGCCGCTGACGGCGACGGTCCCGTGCGCGCGTACGAGCGTGTCGCGGTCGAAGCCCTGCGGAGTCTGTACGGCGCGCAGCCTGGCCCGTTCGGGCGTGCCGAGCACCGGCTCCGGCTCCCCCGGCGCACCGGGCTCGACCTCCTTGACGGTGTCGGCGAGCGGCAGCGCGGGTACGACGGCGGGCGCCCCGTCCCGTACCGCCTCGATCACCGCGTCCACGGTGTCGACGGGCACCAACGGGCGCGCCGCGTCGTGGACGAGGACGACGGATACGTCCTCGGGCAGGGCGTCGAGGCCGAGCCGCACCGACTCCTGGCGGGTCTCGCCGCCGGGCACGACGAGGTAGTCGGTGCGCTCGGGCAGGGCGTGCTCGTCGAGCAGGTTCTTGACCTCGGGGGCGCCGTCCGGCGGCGCGACGACGACGACCAGGGAGACGGAACGGGACGCCGCCATGGCGCGTACCGCATGGATGAGCATGGGCGTCCCGCCCAGCGCGCGGAGCGCCTTGGGGGCGCCCGGGCCGAGCCGTACGCCGCGGCCGGCCGCGGGAATCACGGCGGCGGTGCGGTACGAACGCGATTGATCAGACATCGGTTGCACTCCGAAGCTTCGGCATGTTTGTTTCCACAGCCGACATGGGTATGGCCACAAGCGAGCCGGGCGCCATGCCATGACTCGACCGGGCCCTTTCCGTGACACCCGGTCGAAGTCGGACAAGCCGCGCCGGTCGCTCGGGATCGGCTACACAAGATCGTGAGCAACGTATCGGGGGGATCGCCGATGAAGCCAACGCATCGGTGAGTCAGAACGTAATCCGGACACGGCGTGGCCGAATCCGGACATGCCGCAGCGCCCGACGACATACCGTGAATACGGTTGTCAGCGGGCACCGCGGCACATTTTTTACGACCGGCGCGAGCCGGTTCAGGACGCGAGTACCTCGTCGAGCAGAGCCTCGGCCTTGTCTTCGTTCGTGTTCTCCGCGAGAGCGAGCTCGCTCACCAGAATCTGGCGAGCCTTGGCGAGCATGCGCTTCTCACCTGCGGAGAGTCCACGCTCGCGCTCACGACGCCACAGGTCGCGAACAACTTCGGCGACCTTGATGACATCGCCGGAGGCGAGCTTCTCCAGATTTGCCTTGTAACGCCGGGACCAGTTCGTCGGCTCTTCGGCATACGGTGCGCGCAGCACCTCGAAGACCCGGTCCAGCCCCTCCTGCCCGACTACGTCGCGCACACCCACGAACTCCGCATTGTCCGCCGGCACGCGAACCGTCAAGTCGCCCTGGGCGACCTTGAGCACCAAGTAGGTCTTGTCCACGCCTTTGATCTGACGAGTTTCGATAGCCTCGATCAGCGCGGCCCCGTGATGGGGATAGACCACGGTGTCGCCAACCTTGAACGTCATGTGACAGGTACCCCTTCCGTGGCTATCAAGAGTAACACGAGAACAGCTTCTCCTGAATGGCGTTTTCGCAGGTCAGGGCATATCTCGGGGCTTGACAACAGCAACACGTACGTGCTGCGGAAGGCTCACGGGAGACGGTATTCGCAGGTCGGAGCGGCTGTACGGGCGAGGCGAAACGCGCACGTTACACCCATCCGAACCCCCCTGCGAAGTGGTTGAACGTCCCGTTTTGCCGGATTCCGGATGATGAACTTTCCGTACTCCGTTCGGAGGTCGATCACCCGTACGGGTGTAAGTGCGGTTGATCAATGGAATTGATCAACGCCCCGGTGGGATCGGTTATGCGCGCGGAATGCGGCACGCTCCATGAATTGATCACCGGAGATATGTGAACGTCGCGTGTCGGCCGGTTTCGGGATGCGCCGGTCCGCAAACCCCGGCCGGGTGCGAGCCCCGAACGGCACCGGCCCCGGGGAAGTGCCGGAGCACGAAGGGGCGCGAAGGGGCGGGTCGGGTGCAGGGCGGGCGGGACGGCTCGGTAGCCTAAGGCCGCTGACACACCCTTAGGGCGGCTTTACGTCGCCTGCCCCTCCCGTCCGCAGACCGAACGTTCAAGGAGTTGCCGCCGCCGTGAGCCGCAGCCTTCGACACGGCGCCCTCGCCGCCACAGCCATCGCGTTCTCGATCGCCTCGCTCGCCGCGTGCGGTGCGGGCAATGACGCAGCGACGCTCAAGGTCAGGCCGGACACTGCTGCCACCACCTCCGGTGACATCAGCATCCAGAACGCGAACGTCGTCACCCAGCCCGAGCGCAACGCCGAGGGCCCGGCCGTCGTCACCGCGACGCTGTTCAACAACGGCGTCAAGCCGCAGACCCTGGACGCCGTCACCCTGCCGGGTACGAGCGCCGCGGTGGAGCTGCACGCCGCCAAGGGAGCCGGACCGGTCGTGGTCCCGGCCGGCGGCAAGGTGGTTCTCGGCGGCAAGGGCAACGCGTCCGCCGTGATCGCGAACAGCCGAGAGGCCGCGCAGGCCGGCAATGTGCAGCCCGTCGTCTTCAAGTTCAGCTCGACCGGTGAGATCCCGCTCGGCGCGTTCGTCGTGCCGGCGAGCAGCTATTTCAAGGGCTTCGGCCCGAGCTCGCTGCCGGCGCAGCCGTCGCAGTCGCAGTCGCCCGCGGCGGGGTCCTCCGCCACGCCGCCCGGTTCCGCTTCCGAGGCCCCGGGGGCTCCTGGCGAGTCGGGGTCCGAGAGCGACACGGTCATCCCGAGCGACGCCGCGTCCGCATCGACGCAGGCCGACTGACCGTACGCGCGCACGCAGATACGTAAACGGCGGAGGGCGCCCTCCCTTTCGGGGGGCGCGCCCTCCGCCGTTTACGTACGGGCCGGTTTACGGGCCGGTTTACGGCTCGAACTTGTACCCGAGGCCCCGCACCGTCACCAGGAAGCGCGGTGCGCCCGGGTCGGGCTCGATCTTGGCGCGCAGGCGCTTGACGTGGACGTCGAGGGTCTTGGTGTCGCCCACGTAGTCCGCGCCCCAGACCCGGTCGATCAGCTGCATGCGGGTCAGGACCCGGCCCGCGTTGCGCAGCAGCATCTCCAGCAGGTCGAACTCCTTGAGCGGGAGATCCACCTTGCCGCCGGAGACCGTGACGACGTGGCGGTCCACGTCCATCCGGACCGGGCCCGCCTCCAGGGCGGCCGGCGTGACCTCCTCCGGCTCACCGCGGCGGCGCAGCACCGCGCGGATGCGGGCGACGAGCTCCCGCGAGGAGAACGGCTTGGTGACGTAGTCGTCGGCTCCTATTTCCAGGCCGACGACCTTGTCGATCTCGCTGTCCTTGGCCGTGACCATGATCACGGGGACGTTGGACCTGCTGCGCAGCTGACGGCAGACCTCCGTACCGGGCAGGCCCGGCAGCATCAGGTCGAGCAGCACGAGGTCGGCGCCGTTGCGCTCGAACTCGTCAAGCCCGTCCGGGCCCGTGGCCGCGATGGCGACTTCGAAACCCTCCTTGCGGAGCATGTACGACAGGGCGTCGCTGAAGGATTCCTCATCCTCGACGACGAGCACTCGGGTCACGGAAGGACCTCCGGGGCAGGGAATGATTCAAGGGTGTCGGGGTGAGCGGGTCCGTAGGGGCCCTCGTCGCCGTTGACGATGAGCGGTCCGCCCGAGCTGCGGTCCCGTTCCCGTACGGAGCCCGCTTCGGGCAGCCGCAGGGTGAAGGTGGAGCCCTGGCCCTCCGAGCTCCAGACCGTGACCTCCCCGCCGTGCGAGGCGGCCACGTGCTTGACGATGGCGAGGCCGAGGCCGGTGCCACCGGTGGCCCGTGAGCGGGCCGGGTCGACGCGGTAGAAGCGTTCGAAGACCCGCTCGCGGTCCTTCTCCGAGATGCCGATGCCCTGGTCGGTCACGGCTATCTCGATCTGGTCCCCGCCGGGTACGGACAGTCGCCTGGCGGCGATGCCCACTCGGGTACGGGCGGGGCTGTAGTTGACGGCGTTCTCGACGAGGTTGCCGAGCGCCGCTGCGAGCTGGCCGCGGTTGCCCCAGATACGGAGCTCCGCGGTGCCGCCCGCCGCCATGGTGATCTGCTTCGAGCCGGCCTGCTGGCGGCAGCGGTCGATGGCCTCGGCCACCAGCTCGTCCACCCGGACCGGCTCGGCGTCCTCCAGCGGGTCGTCGTTCTGTACCCGGGAGAGGTCGATGATCTCCTGTACGAGGTTGGTCAGCCGGGTCGCCTCGATCTGCATCCGCCCCGCGAACCGCTCCACCGCCTCCGGGTCGTCCGAGGCGTCCATCACGGCCTCGGAGAGCAGCGAAAGCGCGCCGACCGGGGTCTTGAGCTCATGGCTGACATTGGCGACGAAGTCGCGTCGTACCGCTTCTATGCGGCGGGCCTCGGTGAGGTCCTCGACCAGCAGGAGCACCAGCCGGGAGCCCAGCGGGGCGACCCGGGCGGAGACCGCGAGGGCCTCGCCGCGGCCCGTACCGCGCCTGGGGAGGTCCAGTTCGACTTGCCGTATCTCGCCGTCCCTGCGGGTGTCCCTGGCCATGTTCAGCATGGGGTCGACGGCTAGCCGCCCGCCCCTGACCAGTCCCAGCGCATAAGCGGCGGAGCTGGCCTTGACCACGCTGTCGCTCTCGTCGAGCACGACCGCGGAGGAACTGAGCACGGACAGGACCGTGTCCACCCCCGGGGGCAGGGGGGCGTTGCTGTCGGGCCGCAGGGAGGTGCGCGTCGGCTTCTTCTGGTCGCGCTCGCTCCAGCGGAACGCCAGCATGGCGATCACGCCGGTACACGCACCGCCGATCGCCGCAGCTGCGGCGACTGCCGCGTTCACGTCCATACGTCAAGGTTATGCGGGTCCGGGAGGAGTCTCCCAGCCATCCGGGTGCGTATCCGAACACTCGTCGCCCAGAGTTCACCGAGGAGCAAGGGTTGGTTCACTTGGGCGGCCGGAAGCCGACGCGTACGCCGCCCATGGTGGCAGCGTGGGGTTCATACCTGGCCCCGGCCTTAGTGAGGACTGGAGAGGGACTTCCATGCGTGACGCGTACCACGAGGAACTCGACTCGATCGGCGAAGGGCTGGTCGAGATGGCCCGGCTCGTCGGGTCGGCGATCGGCCGGGCGACGACGTCCATGCTCGATGCCGATCTCAAGCTCGCGGAGACCGTGATCGCCGCGGACCAGAAGGTCGACGACCTCCAGCACGACCTGGAGGCGCGGGCCATCGCCCTGCTCGCGCGCCAGCAGCCCGTGGCGACGGATCTGCGGATCGTGGTCACGTCGCTGCGGATGAGCGCCGACCTGGAGCGCTCGGGCGACCTCGCCCAGCATGTCGCCAAGCTGGCCCGGCTGCGGTTCCCGGAATCGGCGGTGCCGCACGACCTGCACGCCACCATTCTGGAGATGGGACAGCTGGCGCAGCGCCTGATGGCCAAGGCGGCCGAGGTGATCATCACCAAGGACGTCGATCTGGCGCTCCAGCTGGAGCAGGACGACGACGAGATGGACCTGCTGCACCGCACGCTGTTCCAGCACCTGATGGACGACCGCTGGAAGCACGGCATCGAGACGGCCGTCGACGTGACGCTGCTCGGCCGCTACTACGAGCGCTTCGCCGACCATGCGGTGTCGGTCGCCAAGCGCGTGGTCTACCTGGTGACGGGTGAGCACGCCGACGACATCCAGCAGCAGACACCGGTGGAGGGCGCGTAGCCGGAAAGTGGGGGCGGAGAGCGCAGGACGCTTGATGGCGTACGCGGTCGCATCCGGTCGCACATGTGTCTCTGCGCGCGTGCGCCGTTGATGCGCCCGCCCGGTTGGGCATGCAATGGGGTGGGGCGGCACGCCTTGTCCGTACGCCCCGGTCGTACGCGCTTCGTTGTGGCGTACGGCCCTGTCGTGCGCAATGAGGAGGAACCATGGCCGATTCCCCCACGACCGACCCCCAGCAGGAGGCACCCGCTGAAGTGGTGCACCTGACCGTGCTCGGCGCCTGCGGCTGCGGCTCGGGCTGCGGATGCGGCTGCCAGTCCGGGGCCCCGTGCCAGTGCGGTGGCTGCACCGGCTGACCGGCCGGGCCGGTACGGAGCCGGAAGGGCGCCCCGCGCGGAGCAGGCTGCGCTCTGCTTTGCGCGGGGCGCCGTCGTGTGCGGGCGCGGTGCGGGGCAGCCCCTGCCGGCCCCCGCGGCCGCCCTGCCCGCTACCGGCAGTCTCAGCCCATCCGCTCGACGGAAGGCTCGGGACCGGCGTGGTGGCCCGGCCCGGCATCGAGGCCGGCGTCGGCCCCCGGCCCGACCGGGACAGCACTCCCCGCCACCCGGTTCCCCTCGGGCACTGCCGCCCCGTCCGCCCCCGGCAGATTCCGCATCAGCAGCCAGTACCCGAGCGCGGCCCCGGTCCCCAGGACGGCGCACGCCCCCCACAGCCACTGCGCCCCGAACCGGTCGATCACCACGCCCGACATCAGGGGTGCGATCAGCGCGGCTGCGGACCAGGACATCGTGTACATGCCCTGGTAGCGGCCGCGGCCCCGGGCGGGCGAGAGCCGGACCACCAGACTGCTCTGGATGGGCGAGTTGACGATCTCGGCGACCGTCCAGACACAGATGGTCAGCGCGTACACGGCGACCGAACCGGCGAACGCCGTCAGCCCGAATCCGTACCCGGCAAGCAGCGACGACACGATGAGCAGCCGGCGCGGATCGCGGTGCTGGATGAAGCGGGTGACCGGGATCTGGAGCACCACGATCAGCACACCGTTGACGGCGACGGCGGTGCCGAAGTCGGAGCTGGAGAACCCGTCCGCCCCCATGGCCACCGGCAGCCCCACGTACCCCTGCTGGAAGATCAGGGCGATGACGAAGGACAGCCCGACGACGCTCATGAACCGGCCGTCGCGCAGCACGGTGGAGAGCCGGACCTCGTCCGCGCCGGTGACCGCACGCCCGGACACCGCCGGCTTCTCGGGCCGCGACTCGGGCACCTTCATGAAGACGACGAAGGCGCAGACCAGCGTCATCGCGGCCTCGCCCAGGAACCCGGCGAGATAGCTGTACTCGGCGACGAACCCGGCCCCGGCCGACGAGACGGCGAAGCCGAGGTTGATCGCCCAGTAGTTGAGCGAGAAGGCCCGCACCCGGTCCTCGGGCCGAACGATGTCGGCCATCATGGCCTGCACGGCGGGCCGAGAGGCGTTGCTGGCCATGCCGACGACGAAGGCGACGGCCGCGATCGCCACCGGATGGACCATGAACCCGAGCACGGCCACGGACACGGCGGTCGAGGTCTGCGCGATGAGCATGGTGGGCCGGCGGCCCAGCCGGTCGGTCATCACCCCCGCCCCGAGCGAGGACACGACCCCGCCGAGCCCGTGCAGCGCGGCGACCAGACCGGCGTACGAGGCGGAGTAGCCCCGGTCCAGGGTCAGGTAGAGCGCCATGAACGTGGCGACGAACGCCCCGAGGCGGTTGACCAGCGTGCTGGTCCACAGCCACCAGAACTCCCTGGGGAGACCGGACACGGATTCGCGTGCGGCCCGTCTGAGACCGGCGACAGACATACGGAATCCCCCAGGGAAGTACGGAACGGGCACCGCCGGTAAGAGGTCCGGTGGCTAACCGAACATTACGAATCCCGGATTCCGGTCCGCCAGTCAATTGACGCCGCCCGTCAATCGTCGCGCCCCGGACCCCTCACGCACCCCTCACCCGCCCCACCTGTCCCGCCCTGTGACCGGCCGCGCAGCGCCCGTACGGCTTCGATTACGCTCGGACCCATGGCCGACGCACCGTACAAGCTGATCCTCCTCCGCCACGGCGAGAGCGAATGGAACGCGAAGAACCTGTTCACCGGTTGGGTGGACGTCAACCTCACGGAGAAGGGCGAGAAGGAGGCAGTCCGCGGCGGTGAGCTGATCAAGGACGCCGGCCTGCTCCCCGACGTCCTGCACACCTCCCTCCAGAAGCGCGCCATCCGCACCGCGCAGCTCGCGCTGGAATCCGCGGACCGCCACTGGATCCCCGTCCACCGCTCCTGGCGGCTGAACGAGCGCCACTACGGCGCCCTGCAGGGCAAGGACAAGGCGCAGACGCTCGCCGAGTTCGGCGAGGAGCAGTTCATGCTCTGGCGCCGCTCGTACGACACCCCGCCGCCCGCCCTTGAGGACGGCACCGAGTTCTCCCAGAGCGACGACCCGCGCTACGCGACGATCCCGCCGGAGCTGCGCCCGCGCACCGAGTGCCTCAAGGACGTCGTCGAGCGCATGCTGCCGTACTGGTACGACGACATCGTCCCGGACCTCCTGGCCGGTCGCACGGTCCTGGTCGCCGCCCACGGCAACAGCCTCCGGGCCCTGGTCAAGCACCTCGACGGCATCTCCGACGCCGACATCGCGGGCCTGAACATCCCGACCGGCATCCCGCTCGCCTACGAGCTGGACGCCGACTTCCGCCCGATCAACCCGGGCGGCACGTACCTCGACCCGGACGCGGCGAAGGCCGCCATCGAGGCCGTGAAGAACCAGGGCAAGAAGTAGTAACGCGACCAAGACAAGCCCCCTGCCTGCGGTTTATCCGCGAGTAGGGGGCTCGTTCTTGCGCTGGGGCCGTCGCTGGGCCGTCAGGTGCTCGATCGGGCCGTAGCGAAGACAGCGGCCACAGCCGAGCGCGTGCGTTCCTGGCTGGAGGGCATCAGGTGCGCGTACACGCGGAGCGTCAGCCCGGGGTCCGAGTGACCGAGGTGCTCCGCGAGGGTCGTGGGTTCACATCCCCCTGCCTCGACAGAGAAGTGCAGGGTCAGGGCCCTCATCCGCGAAGCGGTTCGGGCCCCTGACTCGTTCCCGGGGCGAAGGTGTCGAGCGGCCCTGGTCCAACCACACCCCAGAATTACGGCAGGTCGAAACTTACGAAGGAGTGGGCGGCGATGCCGCTCGTAGGAAATCCGAACTGCACGTCCGTCAGCATGCGCAGGACGAACTCACCAAAGCCGCAGTCGAATCGTTCCCAGCTATGGAAGTCGTGCCGTACGAGCACTGGCCAGTCGTCAGGGTCAGCAGCGCCCGTCTGCCAGACGAAGTCGATCTCCTGTTCCGACGTCCCCCAACGCAGCAGCCCGTGGGGTGCCGGGTGGGCGACATAGGGGTGCCACAGTGCAGCGGCATGCTCCACGTCGCTCTCGGCCCACTTCACGAGGTCCATACCCACAATGCCCGGGACGAGGAGGTCCAGGTACCAGTCGAAGCTGCCCACGCCGAACAGATCGACGGTCTCCTTGTAGTCCCTCGGAAGCGCCGTGCCCAGGGCGGCTTCAGCGGCGGACCAGTCGACGGCCGGCTGGGGTATCGGTTCCCATCCGGTGAGAATGCGCAGCTTCTCAGTCCACGACGCGTCCTCCGGGAGTCCTCCGGCCGCAGGATCCTCACGCCCTGCGACCACGACGACCAACCGACTTCCCTCCGGGGAGGCAACCTGGCCGCACCCGATCCAGTGGGACCAGTAAGCCCACCCCCGCATCTCCAGTACTTTCTCACCAAAGGGCTCGACGAGGGGCAGCCCTGTGCGCTCAGCGAGCGAGGGGGCGGTGAAACCGCCCGAAGCGATGTTCCGGAACCGGCCCGCGCGCCCGCCAATTGCGGCGACGAGCTCCTGCAGAGTGGTGCCGTCCGGCACATCGATAATGCTCGGTGCATCGCTGGGCGATCTTGCGTCGAGCATCTGCCATACGGTGGCCAGGAGTTTGGAGTGATCCATGCGCCCCACTCAACCCCACGCAGCTGACATTGCCGACGACGCAGCCTGTCTGCAGAGCCGGTGACATCCGCACCTGACATCAACGACGCCGAACTCCGACGGACGGACGCGGCAGCAGGTAGACCGCCCGGCTCGCAGGACGCCGCCTTCCAGCAGGCAACAACTCGCAGTGATCGAACTCCTGAAGCGGGTGTCGACCCACCTGGCCCGGCTCGAACGGGCTGGCCCCCTCGTGCGTGGCTACCTGCGTTACGTGCAACTCATTCCCGGGCCGGACGAAAGTGGCAACGCCCCTCACCCCCGTACTTCCTCACGCCCCGGGAACCTCCAGCAGCCCATACCGATCTCCCTCCGCACCCAACACCCGCCCGATGCGCGCAGCCAGCGTGCCCCACGGGCGGCACGCGACCACCGGCAGTGCGTGCAGAGACGCCTGGTCGCTGAGCCACCGCGAGTACTCCGCACTCACCCGCGCCCGATGCCGCTGCTCGCCGCTGCCGGGCTCCCGGCAGGCGTAGTTGGCAGCAATCCGGTCCGCGTCCCCCTCGTGCAGGAACACCGCCCGCACGCGGCGGCCCGCCGCCCGCCCCTCCTGGATCGCTGCCGCGGCAGCCGCCGGGGTGAGGTAGTCGCCCTCGATCACGGCGGGTACGTCGACGGTCAGGCGGTTGCGGACGACGCCCAGCACCGCGGGCTCCAGGGCCCCGGCGGTGGCGATCTGGAGGTTCAGCACCTGCTCGGTGGCGAGTTGCGCGGTGTCGGCTATGTCGTCGAAGTGGTGGAGAGCCGGGTGGCCATCAGCCGTCGTCATGGCTTCGACGGCGCTGACCACGTCGTCGAACTCGACCACGAACGCCTCGGCCTCATCGGCCAGTTGCGCAGCGACCCGGCTCTTGCCGACGCCGGACGCCCCACCGAGCAGCAATATGTCCCATGTTGTTCCCGTCATGGGGTGAACGTATCGCGTGGGCTCCGCGTTGGCCGCGGGCCCTGGCGCTACCGTGTCCCGAGCACCGGCCCGCGCATGGGCGGAGCCGATCGGACGGGCCGTGCGGAGAGAGCAAGGAGAGCGGGGAGAGCAATCATGGGCGAGCCCCTGAAGACCTTCGTCGGCGGCGCCGAAGTCGACGTGCCCAACAGCATTCCGGACATCCGGGCCACCCTGCCCGAGGAGAGACGTGAGGAGTTCGACCGCGCCATCAACGACGCCGGTGTGAGCGAGATCCAGGCGGTCATGCGGCACTGGATGCTGGAGGCCGTACCCGATCCGGAGGCGGAGAAGATCCTGGACCGGCTGGCGCAGGACGAGGCCGAGAGGCGGACCGTCGCTTGAGCTTCCGCATCTCCTACGCCCCGCCCGCCGACGACACCCTGGCCAAGATGCGCGACGGCGAGGTCTTCCGGGACGAGATGGCGCGCACCCTGGGCCTCGACCCGTACGGGCACGGGTCGTCGGCCGTCAAGAGCGAGCGCGACCGCCGCGAGGCGACGGTCGCGGGGGCGATCGTGCTCTATTACGTCTCCGGGTCCGTCCTGATCGTCACCGTGGTGAGGCTCGTCCCGCTGCCCTGAACCGGCACCGACCCGAGGGGATACCGCGGGCGCCCGAGCGGGCCTGCCTCACTCCCCGGATTCGGCGGGGATGTCGATGACCTTGCCGCTCTTGTCCACTGTGTGGGTCTCCCAGTACTTGTCCCACTTGTCGCCCACATGCTCGGGAACCTTGCCCTTCGGATACCGGGCGTATCCCTTCGGTGGTGCCTCGCCGTCGGGCACGCACGCCGATCCGGCGTCCCCGACGACCAGGACCGGATATTCGCCGCCGCCGCAAGTCGCGTCCTGCATGGAGCAGCCCGCGGTCAGCAGCGCCACGGTCACGGAGGCCAGGGCGAGGCCCACCGCGGACCGGCTCGGGCGACGCCTACTTCT
This sequence comes from Streptomyces sp. NPDC048473, assembly GCF_043200155.1. Lineage (NCBI taxonomy): Bacteria > Bacillati > Actinomycetota > Actinomycetes > Kitasatosporales > Streptomycetaceae > Streptomyces > Streptomyces sp. NPDC048473. The sequence continues at coordinate 110,582 of NZ_JBICXE010000015.1, read as the reverse complement.
CGCGGGCTCCCATCGGTCAAGTCGGCTGATCCTGTGCACGGTTGGCTCCCTCTGGGTGGTCGGTACGGCCAGCCTGCCCGGAGGATGAGGCACCGATCATGAGTACGAGTACTCACACGCGTCGGCTTGCGTACCTGTTCCACGGACACGGCGCCGGCCAACCGGCGCAGGACCGCCGCCAAGAGGGACGCTCGGCACTGCGGCCGGCCCCTTACGCCAGCTTCGCGGCCTGGGCCTCGACCACCGCGGTCGGCAGCTCGAAGTCCTCGCCCCCGCCCATCGCGGCCAGGTTCATCGAGGAGAACGAGGCGAACGAGGGGCCCTGGCGCATGGCCACGAGCTTGAACCGGACCTTCTCGCCACCCTGCTCCACCTGCACCGTCCAGGCGGCCGCGTCCTCCCCGCCCTTGACCTGCTCCTCGGTGATCTTGCTGACCTTCTGCTTCTCACCGGCAGCCGTGAAGTCGAACCCGCCCGCGCAGTCGGTGGCGGCGGTGCGCAGCGAGGCGACCGACTCCTCCGCGCCCTTGCCGTCGTACGAGCCGAGGGCCAGCTGCGTCGTCGTGATGTCGAACGCCGCCTTGAACGCGTCTTCGGCATCCGCGCCGTCCTGCTCGTCCATGCTGCCCTTCTTGGGCTCGCTGACGACCGTCCGCTTGGTGAACGCCGCGGGCTCACCGACCTGCGCCCCCATCAGCGCGTCGGCGAACGGGGCGCAGACCTCCTTCTCGACCTTGATGTCGTCGCCGGAGATCACGTCCTTGGCCGCGGCCTTGGCAATCTTGTGGCCCTTGACGTCGCCCTGGGCCAGCGCCGCCTTCTCCAGCTCGGCGGCGGTCAGCGCCTTGGCGGCCGGCTTCGCGGCGGCGGACTCCTTGCCCTTGGCATCCGCGCCCTTGCCGCCGGAACCGGAACCGGAGTCCGAGCCGCCGCAGGCGGTGGCGAGCAGGGCCAGGGACACCGCGGTGGCGGCAACAGCGGTACGGCGTATGGCGGTGGATCGCATGGTCCGGTCCGTCTCTCTGAGCTGGGTCTTCGGGTTTTGCTCACTCTATGAGCGGCAGTTGGTTTGACGATCAATCAACCAGGGCACGGGATGTGATCGTGATGGCGCCGTGATCATCCCGTGAAGACGCTGTCCGTCGCCGTAACCCGGATCGAATACCGACACAGAGGGAAATCAGCCCATGCAGTCAGATGACGCAACCTCGGCCGTTCTCGGGTCCGTTGGCGTGGCCGAAGACCGGATCGCCACAGTCGCACCCCTCGCCGGAGGCACGTTCAACGCCGTCACCCGGGTGACTCTCACCGACGGCAGCGACTGGGTGGTGAAGATACCTCCGCCCACGACCGACGGAGCCCTGATGAGTTACGAGCGCGATCTGCTGGTCAACGAGGTCGAGTTCTACACCTGCGCGGGCGAGTCGGCGGCAGTCCCCCGCGTCCTGCACAGCGAACTCGACCCGGCTGCCCCGACCGGCCCGTACGTGATCATGTCGGCCTGCCCGGGTCAGCCCTGGTGCGACATCGCCGGCGGCGCGGCCGACCGCGTCATGTCCGACACCGAGGAGCGCCGGCTCAGGAACGAGCTGGGGCGGATCGTCGCCCGGCTGCACTCCATCACGGGCCCCGGCGGATTCGGCTATCCGGCCCGGGCGTTGGGCCCGCTGTCCCCGACCTGGCGACAGGCGTTCACGGCGATGACCGAAGCCGTCCTCGGCGACGCGGACACCTACCGCGCCCGGCTGCCGCGCCCGACGGCCGGAATCCGCACGCTGCTCGCCGCCGCGTCACCCGTACTCGACGACGTCACCCGGCCCGCCCTGGTCCACTTCGACCTGTGGCAGGGCAACCTGCTCGTCGACGGGGAGCCCGGCGCGCGCACCATCGGCGGGATCGTCGACGGCGAGCGGATGTTCTGGGGCGACCCGGTCGCCGACTTCGTATCGCTCGCCCTGTTCGCGAACATGGAGGAGGACGAGGACTTCCTCGCCGGGTACGGGGACGGCAGCGGGCAGCCGGTGGTGTTCGACGCGTCCGTACGGCTGCGGCTCGCGCTCTACCGCTGCTACCTCTACCTGATCATGCTGGTGGAGACCGTCCCGCGCCGCGTTCCCCAGGAGCACCTGGACCGGACGTGGAAGGAAGTCGGTCCGCAGCTCGAATCGGCGCTGGAGGACGTGGAGTCGGCGCTGCGGGCAAGGAACTGACCCCTCACCCGCAGTGCCCGCCCCGTCAGCCGGCCAGCGCCCGCTGCGCCGCGTGGAGGTTGGGCGGCCAGACCGCTTCCGGCGTGCCGTACGCCTCCAGCCGGGTGTGCAGATCGCCGGTGAAGTCGGGGACGTCGATCTGGTCGAACTCCGTCACCTCGCTGACGCCGACCGTCGCGCTGTACGGGGCGAGCCCGTCGATCCGCATCAGGCCGGCCCGGCCGTTGGTGACCCGGATGTTCCAGTGCGTGAAGCGGGCGCCGAAGAGCGGCCCCGCGCTCGCGTCGCCGCCGTGGCGCCCGTTGTTGTTCACGGTGATGTCGGTACGGACGTTGGCGAACGGCATGCCCCGGTGGGAGTCGAACGTCCCCATCTCCATCACGCCGCGCGACCAGACGTTGTGACTGGACAGGCCCTCGACATTGATGCCGTGCAGCTGCGTTCCGGCGGGCGCCGGGACGGTCCGCTGAGCGATGGTGAAGTCCTCGATCAGGTTGTCGTGCGAGCCCTCGCGGCAGTAGTACGGGTGGTGGGAGCCGCGGCCCTCGACCCGCGTACGTCGCAGGGTGCAGGCGGACGCGCCGATCAGCCCGAAGCCGTTGTCGACATGGCGGACGGTGATGTCGTCGGCCCAGCAGTCGTACGCGCACTGGAACGCGACCCCGTTGTACCCCTTGTCGAGCAGATGCTGCGACTGCGGGGTCTCGACCGCTTCGAGCGTGAGGCCCTCGACGCCGGAACCGGTGAGCGGGGCGGCGAGGGTGGTCAGACGCGGATCCCACTCGGGGCGGATGTCGAGCGGAAGCGGACGCTCCAGCGTGACCCTGCGGCCGTGTACGGAGGTGACGCGGACCGGCCACTCGTAGGGGACGTACGAGGTCAGCTTGGTCTTGTCGTCCCAGTAGTACGCCTCGGGGCCGGGGCCGCCGCCCGCCATGTGCTCCAGGAGCGTGCGGTCGGCGTCGTCGGCGAGGCGGAGCAGGACGAGTTGGCCGCGCTTCAGGTTCTTCGTGGACTCGACGGTGAGGGACCGGTCGCCCCGGGCGGCGGGGGCGACGGTGGTCAGGGTCTGCCACTCGTCGCGCCTGTTGCCGGTCCAGCCCTCGAAGGGCCAGGCCTTGGCCCTGATCGCGTCGGTGAGCGAGGCCCAACGGTCCTTCGGGCAGAGCCAGATGAGGCCGCCGGCCCAGGACCAGCTGGACTTGTCGCCGCCGTAGCGGCTGCCGTACACGCCGATCAGCTCGGTGAGGTTCTTGGTCGCGTACAGCTTGGTGCGTCCGCTGCCCGCACCGCGCACCACCACATTGCTGTGGCCGATCCGGATGATGTCGTCGATGCGGTACGTACCTGCGGGGATGAGCACCGTGCCACCGCCACGCTCTCCGGCAGCGGCGATGGCACGGTTGATCGCGGGGGCGGCGTCGGCGGAGTTGTCCGGCTTCGCGCCGTAGTGCAGGACGTCGGCGACGAAACCGCGGCCCGTGCGGCGGGGCAGGTCGGAGCCGCCGCGGTAGCCGGCCCGCCCGATGAAGGGAACCTGCGGGTGGGTGAGGGGGGCGGCGGCGAACTCCCGCCAGATGGGGGTCGCGCGCGGGCCGCCGGCCGCGGATGCCTGCCCGGTCGCGGTGGCGGCGCCGGCCGCAGTCACCCGGCTCGCGGCGGATGCCGTGGCGCCGCCGATGATGCCGGTGGCCGTCGCCGCGGCGACGGCCACCGCGCTGCCGAGCAGTCCGCGTCTGCTGATGTTCCCCATGGTCGCCATGAATCCGAGCCGCCTTTCATGCATGTGAACGACGTTCATATCTGCGTCGGCGGCGAGCATGCCACGGCGCCCGGGCACGGCGAAAGAGTCGTGCACCGGGGAAATCTTCAGGGGGCAGGTCAGCTGAGCCGGTCGATCAAGCCTTGGCCGAGCCGGCCGGGACTCGGCACGAAGGTCAGTGGGCGGGGCGTTGGGTCAGATGCGTGAACGCATCCAGGTTCCGCGTGGACTCGCCGCGCGACACCCGCCACTCGTACTCCTTGCGGATCGCACGCGCGAAACCCAGCTCCAGCAGGGTGTTGAACGAGCCGTCGGCCGCTTCGAGGACCGTACCGAGCAGCCGGTCCAGCTCCTGCGGGGTGACCACGGAGAGCGGCAGCTTGCCGACCAGGTAGATGTCGCCGAGCTGGTCGATCGCGTAACTCACGCCGAAGAGGCGGAGGTTGCGCTCCAGCAGCCAGCGGTGCACCGCCGCGTCGTTCTCGTCCGGGTGGCGGACGACGAAGGCGTTGAGGGAGAGCGAGTGCTTGCCGACGAGCAGCGAGCAGGTGGTGGACAGCTTGCGCGTGCCGGGCAGCTTGACGACATAACTGCCGGATTCGGGGCTCTCCCATTCGAGCTCGGCGTCCTTCAGGGTCGCCTCGATGATCTGCGCGACCTGCGTCGTCACCGCTTCATCGGGTACGTCAGCCATGGTGCGAGCGTACGCGACGGCGGTGTTCCTGCATCGCGGCCGTGTACACGTCGGCGGTCGCGGACGCGGCGGTGTCCCAGCCGAAGCCCTGGGCGTGCGCGGCGGCCGCCGCGCCCATTCGGTCGACCAGTTCCGGCGCCTCGGCGAACCGGCCCAGCGCCTGTGCGTACGCCTGCGGATCGTGCCCGGGTATCAGGAAGCCGCTGACCCCGTCCCGTACCGCCACCGGGAGACCGCCCACGGCCGCCGCGACGACCGGGGTGCCGGCCGCCTGGGCCTCGATGGCGACCAGGCCGAAGGACTCGCTGTACGAGGGCATGACCAGCACGGACGCGGCCCGGAACCAGTCGGCGAGCTGGTCCTGCCCGACCGGCGGCTGGAACCGTACGACATCGCCGATGCCCAGCCGCGCCGCCAGCTTCTGCAGCCCCTCCGGCTTGGCGAGCCCACTGCCGCTCGGGCCGCCGACGACCGGTACGACCATCCGGCAACGCAGCGAGGGATCGCGGTCCAGCAGGGCGGCGACGGCCCGCAGCAGCACGTCCGGGGCCTTCAGCGGCTGGATGCGGCCGGCAAAGAGCGGAATCAGGGCGTCCTTCGGCAGTCCGAGGCGCGCCCGGGCCGCGGCGCGCCCGTCGGCGGGACGGAAGCGGTCGAGGTTGACCCCGGGGTGGACGACGGCGACGGACCTGGGATCGGCGTCGTAGAAGCGGACGAGTTCGTCCGCTTCCTCGGCGGTGTTCGCGATCAGCCGGTCGGCCGCGCTGACGATCTGGGTCTCGCCGATGACGCGGGCGGCGGGCTCGGGGGTGTCGCCCTCCGCGAGCGCCGCGTTCTTGACCTTCGCCATGGTGTGCATGGCATGGACGAGCGGGACGCCCCAGCGCTGGGCGGCGAGCCAGCCAACATGGCCGGAAAGCCAGTAGTGCGAGTGGACCAGGTCGTAGTAGCCGGGGCGCTGGCCGGCCCATGCCTGCATGACGCCGTGCGTGAAGGCGCAGAGCTGTGCGGGCAGCTCCTCCTTGGCCAGACCTTCGTACGGCCCCGCGTCGACATGCCGGACCAGGACACCGGGCGCCAGCTCGACCACCGGGGGCAGCCCGCCGGTGGTGGACCGGGTGAAGATCTCGACCTCGACGTTGATCGCGGCGAGGCGCCTGGCCAGCTCCACTATGTAGACGTTCATGCCGCCCGCGTCACCCGTGCCCGGCTGATGCAGGGGCGAAGTGTGTACGGAGAGCATCGCGACGCGGCGGGGTTTGCGGTGGCCGCCGGGGAAGGCGGCGGGGAACCTGAGGCGCGGCGCGACACGGCTGCTGCCGAGCCGGGAGACGTACTGACTCACGTCGTCCGGTCCTCCTCCACTCAGGGCACAACACCGAAGGGACCTGAGCCCCTTCGAGGGCTGCAACAGCGGAATCTCGCCTTTCATTTCCGCTTTACCAAATCATTACGATGAGGGGGTCGCATGCCGGGCCAGGGTTCCCGGCACCCTGCCCCGCCTTGCGCCCGCCGCCTTCCGCCTCCCGCGAGCTCGTTACGCTCGCTGTCATGCGCCCCATCGGCACCGCGACCCGCGGGACCACCAACCCGAACCGGCTCCGCCGCATGGACCGCTGGATCGCCGCCACCCACGGCCCGGCCCTGCGCCGCGCCGACACCCCCGTCGCCGTGGACCTCGGGTACGGCGCCGCCCCCTGGACCGCCGTCGAGCTGCTGCAGCGCCTGCGCACCGCCGAGCCGCGCACGGCGGTGGTCGGCATCGAGATCGACCCGGAGCGGGTCGCGGCGGCGAAACCGTACGAACGCGAGGGCCTCACCTTCCTGCACGGCGGCTTCGAGATCCCGCTCCCCGAGCACCCCGACCTCATCAGGGCGGCGAATGTGCTGCGCCAGTACGACGAGGCCGAGGTCGCCGCGGTCTGGCAGCGGCTGTGCGCCCGTCTCGCGCCGGGCGGGCTGCTGGTGGAGGGCACCTGCGACGAGATCGGGCGCCGGCACGTATGGGTGGCGCTCGGCCCGGAGGGCCCGCGCACGGTGACGTTCGCGACCCGGCTCGCCTCCCTGGACCGCCCCTCCGACCTCGCGGAGCGCCTCCCCAAGGCGCTGATCCACCGCAATGTGCCGGGCGAACCGGTCCATGCGTTCCTGCGGGACTTCGACCGGGCGTGGGCCGCGGCCGCCCCGTACGCCTCGCTGGGTGCCCGGCAGCGCTGGATCACGGCGGTGCGGGCACTGTCGGGCGACTGGCCGCTGGCGGACGGCGTACGGCGGTGGCGCCAGGGCGAAGTCACGGTGAAGTGGACCGCCCTCCAGCCCAACCGATAGCCCAACACGCGCTGAACAGACCCGTCGGACCCGTGTCCGGGGAAGCGGGCGGGAACGCGGACGGGGCATCGTTCGTCCAGACAGATGGGAAGCGATTCCCGGGACACGGGGAGCGATTCCCGGGGCATCGGTCGACCCGTGTGACCGTCAGGACAGCAGGTGTGTGCCTCTGTTGCTTTTCGGTACGGCATGGCACGATCTCGTCATCGGCGAAAAGTTACTGACGGTAAATCAGATTCATTGGATTGATCAGATTCATCGGGTTCATTCGGAGGGGGATCTCGTGAACCGACGTCACATTGCCGCAGCCGCGATCACTCTGGTCTGTGCGCTGACCGTACTCACCGCGCCGGTCCAGGCTTTCGCCGCGCCCGCACCCCCTTCCCCCTCCGCGGCACAGCCCCAATCCGGGTCAAAGGCGCCGAAGAAGAGCCTCGAAGAGGTACGCGAGGAGATCGACGCCCTCTACCGCAAGGCGGGGACGGCCACCGACGCGTACAACCTCGCCGAGGAGCAGGCCAAGAAGCAGTCCGGCGAGATCGTGAAGCTGGCCCGGGCCATCGTCGAGGGTCAGTCGAAGATCGCCGAGCTCAAGGCCCAGGCGGGAGCCCAGGCCCGCGAGCAGTACCGCACCGGAGGACTGCCGCCCGGCGCCCAGCTGATGCTCAGCGACGACCCGCAGCTGTTCCTCGACGGGGTGAACCGGGTCAGGGAGGGCCAGCAGGCCGCCCAGGGCGCCCTCGGTGAACTGACCAGGACCCAGCAGGACCTGGAGACGTACACCCAGGACGCGAGCACCAACTGGGAGAAGCTCGAAGCCAACCGTCTCAAGCAGGCCGAGGCCAAGAAGAAGATCAACGCGCAGATCGCCGCGGCGAAGAAGCTGGAATCCCAGCTGAAGAAGAAGGAGCGGGCCCGCCTGCTCAAGCTGGAGCAGGAGGCCGAGTACAAGCTGCAGACGGCCTGGCTGAGCTCCGGCGCGCTGAAGGACATCAACCGCGACGCGAGCGCGAACGGCAAGAAGGCGGTGGCTTTCGCGACCGCGCAGATCGGCAAGCCGTACGACTGGGGGGCCGAGGGCCCCGATTCGTACGACTGCTCGGGGCTGACGTCACAGGCCTGGGCGGCGGCGGGCCGGCCGATCCCGCGCACCTCGCAGGAGCAGTGGCGGCTGCTGCCGCACATCGCCGTCAAGGACCTGCGCCCCGGCGACCTGATCATCTACCACGGCGACGCCAGCCACGTGGGCATGTACATCGGCGACGGCGCCATAGTCCACGCCCCCCGCCCCGGCCGGAACGTCACGCTGGCGGGCGCGGGCTCGATGCAGATCCTCGGAGTGGTCCGCCCGGACAAGTAGGGGGCGCTGCCCGGACAGGCAGGGGGCGCTGCCCGTCCGGGCAGATCAAGCCCTGACGGCCGCATCAAGCCCGTCCGGCGATTGAGGACAAGGCGTTCCCCGGACGCCCCCGGAAGCCTCCCCGCCCATCACGGGCGCCCCCTCAAGCCCGTCCGGCGATTGAGGACAAAGCACCCGCCGGGGACACCCCACGGCACCCCCACGCGCCCACCGGAGTGACCCGCACCCCCGCGGAGCCCCGGGTCACCCCCACGGGAGTGACCCGCACCACCCGCCCCCCACCGCCCCGCGTGACCTTTGTCATGCCCCGGCACCCGCCCCCACCCCCACGCATCTCGCCGGATCCGTGACCTGACGCGGCTTATGGCGGTGCATATGACAGTGGCCGATCGCGGTACGCCATTCCGTTCCCCCACCGCGGACCGCTATGGTCCCCGTCTGGCGGGTCGTCGATCGTCGTTCCGCCGCGCCCTCGGGGGGAGGGAAGGAAACCCGAACCGATGCCCGAACCCGTACCGCAGCAGCGCGCCGTTCCCGCTGCGGAGGCCTCCCACGGCGCCGACCTCACCCTCCTGGTGATCGAGGACGACCCGGCGGGCACCTTCACCGTCCCCGAGCTCCCGGCCGCGGCCGGCACGCGGGTCCGTATCCGCACCGCCCGCAACCTGACCGAGGCGGGCCGGCTCCTCACGGACGACGTGGACTGCATCCTGCTGGACCTGGCCCTGCCCACCGGCAGCGAAGCCCGCTCCGCCCCCGCCGAGGGAGCCGACGAGCTCGCCACCCTCAAGCACGTCCTGCGGATCGCCCCGCGCCATGCCGTCCTCGCCCTCACGGCGGAGGACGACGCCGAGCTGGCCGCCGAGGCGGTACGGGTCGGCGCCCAGGACTACCTCTTCCGCGGCGAACTCGACGGACGGCTGCTCAGCCGCGCCATCCGTTACGCCGTCGAGCGCAAGCGCGCCGACGTCGCCCAGCACCAGCTCACCGAGTCCCGGCTGCGCGCCCAGGAGAACGCCCGCCTCGAACGCGGCCTGCTCCCCACCCCGCTGCTCGAAGGCTCCGATCTGCGCTTCGCGGCCCGCTACCGCCCCGGCCGCAGCCGTGCGCTGCTCGGCGGGGACTTCTACGACACGGTCCGTACGCCCGACGGCACCGTCCACGCGATGATCGGCGACGTCTGCGGGCACGGCCCGGACGAGGCGGCGCTCGGCGTCGAACTGCGCATAGCGTGGCGGGCGTTGACCCTGGCCGGGCTCTGCGGCGACGAACTGCTCTCCACGCTCCAGCAGGTCCTGGAGCACGAGCGGGAGAGCGAGGAGATCTTCGCGACGCTCTGCACCGTCGACATCGCCCCCGACGGCCGGCGCGCCGGCCTCTGCCTGGCGGGCCACCCCGCCCCGCTGATCACCCGGCAAGGACAGGCCGCGCGCCTTCTCCCGTACGAGGACGGCGGCCCGGCCCTGGGCCTGCTGCCGCGCGCCCGCTGGCCGCGCCGGCATGTCGATCTCGGCGGCTCCTGGAGCCTGATGATGTACACGGACGGGCTGATCGAGGGACGCGTGGGGCCGGAGGGCACTCAGCGGCTCGGCCAGGACGGCATGGTCGCGATGATCAACCGCCAGCTGGCGGAGGGGCTCACCGGCGAGGATCTCCTGGAGGCCGCGGTCGCCCAGGTACGGGAGCTGAACGGCGGCGAACTGACCGACGACGTCGCGGTCCTGCTGCTCGACCGCGACCAGGCACACACCCGCCGACGGGGCCCGAACGGCGACCGGGGCCGGAGCATCCCGCGCCCCCGCCCCGAACAGGCCTCACCCACGGCCCCCGCAAACGCCGCGGACGCTCAACGCCCGCCGTTGTAGGGCCCGTACGGCCCGTCACTGCTGGAACCGCCGCGCCGGCCGCCGCCACCCGAGACCGCCCTCAGCGCCGGCCGTACGTCCACCAGGAAGACGATGGACGCGACCGCGCCCGCGAGCTGCAGGAACAGCATCGGCACGAAGAGATTCACGGCGACGGTGATGCCGAGGATGATCAGCCAGAAGGACTTCTTCTGCTTGTCCGCGGCCCGGTAGGCGTCCTCACGGGCCGTCGCGGCCATGAACAGTGCGACCACGGCCAGGACGAGCATGACCATGTAGAGCAGCCAGATGAGTGTGCTGAATCCTGTGAGCAACATGGTGTGCACCGCCTAATAAGTGGATGAGCTCCTCGCGGCCAAGGTACCGGGACAACGAGCCGGGCACCCCGAAAGGTGCCCGGCTCGCGCCCGGGTACACACTCCGGCTGTGGCGCCGAGGCCCTACTTCGCGGTCGGCGGAGTGGTCTTCTTCGCAGCGGGCTTGCGCGCGGGCGCCTTCTTGACGGGCGCGGCCGGGGCCTTGCTCTCCGGCTTGACGGGCTTCGGGGCGGGCGAAGGCTTTACCGGGCCCGGCTTGGCGGCCGGCGCCGTCTTCACGGTGCCCGTCGGCTTGGACTCCTTGCGCGGCTCGACGACGACGGCGATCTCGACGATCTCGTCGGCCGTCTCGCCACGCCAGTTCTTCACGGTCTGCTCGCCGCGCTCGGCGACCTTCTCGTACGTCTCCCGGGCCCGCACCGCGTACTCCGCGGCCACGCCCAGACTGCGCAGCGCCAGGTCCTGGGCGCTCTCGCCCAGCTTCCGCAGATCGCTGTCGAACGACCCGATCACCTCGGTGACCTTGGCCTGCACGGTGGCCTGCGCCTCCTTGGCCTGCGAGGTCACCTTCTCCTGCACGGCCTTGGGGTCGGCGTTGCGCACGGCCTCGATGCGCTCCGGCGCCTCGGTACGCAGCTGCTCGATCAGCGACGGCACCTTGCGTGCCTGCTCGACGGCGATATCGGCCGTACCGGCGGCGAAGTAGAGGGGGGTCGGGTCGGTGAGGGTCTTACGCAGGTCATCGGTGATGGCCATGACTGTGGTCCTCCCGGATCATCAGACTCAGTGTGAGGGTTTTGAACGCTTTGAAGCTGTGCCGGCATCGCTGCCGCCGGCCGTGCGGGGACCGTCGGCACCGGGGCGGCCGTCCGCACCGGCCCCCGGTCCGGACTCGCCGCCGGTCTCCGATCCGGCTTCGGCGCCGGATTCCGGTCCGGGCTCGAACCCGTTCTCCTTGCGGAAGGAGTCGTAGATCTGCAGCAGAACATTCTTCTGCCGCTCGTTCATGGACGGATCGGCCAAGATCACCGCCCGCGTCTCCAGCTCCTCCCGCTCCCGCTCATCCAGAATCCCGGCCCGTACGTAAAGGGTCTCGGCGGAGATCCGCAGCGCCTTGGCGACCTGCTGCAACACCTCGGCGCTCGGCTTGCGCAGCCCGCGCTCGATCTGGCTGAGATAGGGATTGGACACCCCGGCGGCATCGGCGAGCTGCCGCAGCGACAGCTGCGCATTGCGCCGCTGCTCGCGCAGGTACTCACCGAGATTGCCGACGTTGAGTGATGCCATACCCCGATGGTGCGCCACCCTTGCTAACTTTTGCAAGCACTTGCTTGCAAAAGTGCGCCACACCACTCGCATGGCCCTTTGTGACTCGCAGCGATAACTGTTGTCCCGTCTCCGTGCAGTTGAGGCAATCCCGGTCTTTGTGAGGCATCTGGTCACACGTCTCGCTCAATCTCGGGCATTCGGTGCGGTGTCTCGGTCAATCTGAGGCAGCGGTTCGCTCTGTCTTCTACGGTCGTTATGGCTGGTCAGCGCGCCAAGTGGAGGTGGCTGGTGGAGGCAGGGGACTTCTGGCTGGAGTACGTCGACAGCCGCGGCGAGTCACAAGGTGGGCCGCTTGAGGTGGTGTGGCCTGTGTGCTTCGAAGCGGTCGGGCAGGTTCGGGTGTTCCCGTCGTACCGGGGGCAGCGCAATTTCCCCGGCTGGTACTGGGCTTCGACCAGCGCCGAGTTGGTGGGTTACGAGTCATGGGTGGAGCTCAGCCACCTGATGCGTCTGGATGCCGAGCCGGAGGTGGTCGGGGTGGCTTCCCAGCCGTTTCGGCTGTCGTGGCGTTATGGCGGCGGGCACCGACGGATCAGGCACACGCCGGACTATTTCGTACGTCGTCGGGACGGCAGGGCCGTGGTGCTGGACGTGCGTCCGGACGAGTTGGTCGAGCCGGAGGACGCGGCGAAGTTCGCGGCTACGGCGGTGGCCTGCGCCCGGGTGGGCTGGGGCTACGAGCGGATCGGGGTGATCGATCCGGTACTGGCGACGAATCTGCGCTGGCTGTCGGGCTACCGGCATCCGAGGGTGCGGCGTGAGCCGGTGGCGGAGTGTCTGCGGGCGGTGTTCGCCCAGCCGCAGGGCTTGCTTGCCGGGGTCCAGGCGGTCGGAGATCCGATCGCCGTGCTGCCAGTGCTCTTCCATCTGCTCTGGCACCGGGCGCTGGCCGTGGATCTGGTGGGCGAGCGGTTGTCGGCGGCGACAGTGGTGCATCCGGCACCCGTCGCTGCGAGGGATGTGGAGAGCGGTGCCGGCGCGTCCGCGGCTTCTGTCGCTGGGTGACCGGGTCCGCTATGAGGGGCGCGAGCAGAGTGTTGTGGCCTTGCATGGAACGGCGGTGCGGCTGGTCGACGATGCCCAGGCGGCGAGCGTGGTGTTGCTGGGTCATCTGCTGGCCTCCGAGGGGTTTGCCGTGCTCGGTACGGGTCCATCCCGCCCGCCGTTGCCGCAGGAGGGGGTGCTGGATGGCCTGCCCGAGGAGGAGGCGGAGCGGGTCCGGTGGTGGCAGCGGCATCTGACCGAGCTGATGACGGGCCATCCAGATGCCGATCACGGCACGCCGGTGAGAGCCGAGTACGACCCAAACGTGCGCTCGGTGCGCCAGCGGGAGCTGGCCAAAGTCGCCGAACTCCGGGAGACCGGCGAGGAGGTGGCCTTGAGCACGCTCCAGCGACTGCGCGCCCGTTTCGAGCGCGAGGGGGTGGCGGGGCTTGTGGACCGGCGGCTGGTCAAGCCCTCCACGGGGACGGGCCGAGCCGATCCGCGGGTGGTGGCGGCGATCGAGAAGGTCGTGAACAGCCGGACCGACGAGGCGACCGTGTCCGCGCAGGTGCTGCGGCGCCAGGTCGAACGACTCCTGGCGGACGAGCACGGCGTCGGGGCGGTGACGATGCCGTCGCGAGCCGCGTTCTACCGGCTGCTTCAGGCGGTCTCGACGGGACGGCATCTGCTGGGCTCGGCCCGCACCCGCCGCTCGCTGGGCAAGCAGCCGAAGCGGATGTTCGGGCAGCTGGCGGCAGCGCGGCCGGGCGAGGTGATGGAGATCGACTCCACACCGCTGGACGTGCTGGTCGTCCATGACGACGGGACGGTGGACCGCTGCGAACTGACCGGGCTCGTGGACCTGGCGACGAGAACCCTCGCGGCAGTGGTGCTGCGACCGTCCACGAAAGCGGTCGACGCCGCGCTGCTGCTGGCACGGGCGATGACACCGGAACCGGTGCGGCCAGGCTGGTCGGACGCACTGCGCATGTCCAGGTCGGTGCTGCCCTACGCCTCGCTGCTGCCGCTGGACGAGCGGCTCGCCAAGGCCGCCGCGAAGCCGGTGATCGTCCCGGAGACAGTGGTGAGCGACCGCGGGAAAGCATACATCTCGGACAACTTCCGCAACGCCTGCCGTCACCTGGGGATCTCGTTCCAGCCCGCGCACCCCGATACCCCGACCGACAAGCCGCACATCGAGCGGACGCTGGGCTCGGTTTCAACGATGTTCGCCCAGTACGTGGCCGGTTACACCGGCCGCAGCGCCGAGATGCGCGGCAAGGACCCTGCCGCGCAAGCGGCCTGGTCCATCCACGAACTCCAGGACCTCTTACAGGAGTGGGCCGTCGCCGTCTGGCAGACGAGACCGCACGACGGTCTGCGGGACCCGCTGATGCCGGACCGTCCGCTGAGCCCGAACGAGAAGTACACCGCGCTGGTTGCGGCGGCCGGATACGTGCCGGTCGCCCTGGCTCAGGAGGAGTACATCCAGCTCATGCCCCGCGAGCGGCGGGTCATCGGACCTGGCGGGGTGCGGATCAACAACCGCACCTACGACGCCCGCGCACTCGGCCCCTACCGGCGCCAGTCCTCGGGGGCCGGTCCGGACGGCAGGCTCTGGGAGGTCCACTACGACCCCTACGACATCTCCCGTGTCTGGGTACGCAACCACCGCGAAGACGGCTGGATCACCGCGACCTGGCGCCACCTGCGCACCTCGCCCGTCCCCATGGGAGAGCTGATCTTCGACCGGGCCCACCAGATACTGGCCGAACGTGAACAGCGCAGGCCGGACGAGGAAGCCGTCGCCCGCGCCGCGGTCGAGCTGCTGAACCGGGCAACCGACGGCCCCGACGACCATCCCGTCCGGCGGCAGAAGGGGAAAACCCGAGCGGACGAGCGGCGCGACCGCAAAGCGGCAGCCCGCACCCGGGCAACCAGCACCGCTGCCTGGCCCCGGCCCGAACCGTCCGGACGCGAGGAGCCGCCGCCGGACGAAACGGTCCGCGATTCCGAAGAAGCCGAGGAGACCGAGAAGTTGGCCAAGGTATTGCCGCTGGGCATCTTCGACGCACGCGAGGAGGCGAAGCGATGGTGGTGAACCCTTCCGACGACGGCATGACACCCACAGACGAGGAGCGCATCGAGCCGCCGACGACACTGGCCGGGTGGCGGCACTTCATCGACAGGGACGCGGCCACCTTCCAACTCGCCTCCGCCCGAAGCTGGGAGGTGATGGACGACCGGGTCCGCAACTCCTACAACGAGCGGCGCATCGACTACCACTCCGAACTGCAAGTCGTGCGGACGTCCACGGTCAACGAAGTCGCCCACCAGGGAAGACTGCTGACCCTGCTCAACCGCCGGGAGCACGGTGCCCGGAGGGGCCTGATCATCTCGGGTGAACGCACCACCGGGAAGACCACCGCTCTGCGGCAGCTCGGCAGACTGCACGAGTTGCGAACCCGGCAGCGCTACCCGGACAGCAGGCGGGTCCCGGTCGTCTACGTCACCGCCCCGCCCAAGGGGTCACCCCGCAAACTCGCCATCGAGTTCGCCCGGTTCCTCGGGCTGCCTGCGATCTCTCCCCGGCACAACACCGTCGATATCACCAGCGCCGTCTGCCAGGTCCTCATCGAGGCCCGCACCGACCTGGTCCTGGTCGACGAGATCCACCTGATGAACCTGGCGACCACCGCCGGTGAAGAACTGTCCGACCACCTGAAGTACTTCACGGAGCACCTGCCCGCGACCTTCGTCTATGCGGGCATCGACGTCGAGCACTCCGGACTGTTCACCGGCATCCGCGGCGACCAGATCGCGGGCCGCTGCACACTCCTGCACACCGCACCCTTCCCGCTCAACTCCCAATGGGAAGCGCTAGTGGTGACGATGGAGGCCACGCTCCGGCTCCACCACCACACGGCCGACATCCTCGCCGGCCTGCACCCCTACCTCCACCAGCGCACCGGAGGCATGATCGGAAGTCTCTCCCATCTGATCCGGGCCGCCGCGATCTCCGCAATCCTCGACGGCAGCGAACGCATCACCCGCCGCCGGCTCGACAGCATCCACGTCGACCACGCCAGTGAAAGGGCCTTCCGGGGCGAAGCCCGACGCGGCAGGGACGCCGGATGAACGGCCGCCAGAGAGGCCCTGCTCCCGTCACCTCACTGCCGTTCACTCCCGTCCTGCTCCGTCCGCTGCCACATACGGTCACCCCGTTCGCGAACGAGACGCTCAACTCCTACCGCCGACGCCTCGCTGCCGCGAACCAGACCGAGTTCCGCACCATGCGCAACCCGTCACACTGGCTCCAGTGCCCGCTCAACGAACTGGAACGGCTGGAACTCATCAGCGGCCAGCCCCGCACGACCCTGCTCTGGGCACTGCCAGAACTGCGGCACCACGCACCCGACATCGTCCCGCCACCCGAGACCTTCATCGTCAACCACCGGCCCGCCTGCGACCTCTGCGCCTGGCGCTCCGGCAGCAATGGCCAGCCCATCCAGGTCTACATCCGAGGGTTCCACGACAACGTCTGCATCCGCCATCAGCGCTGGCTGAGCTACGGACACGTGAACGAATCCAAGCAGATCGACCTGTCCCAGGCTCCCGAAATCGTTCAGGCCCAGATTCTTCTGGACCAGCTCGAACGTCGGCACGGCGCCTCCGTTCTCTTTGAGTGTTACCGCCGGTGCGAAAAGTTCTGGACGGAAGTAGACAATCGGGCACTGGTGCACCGAGACAGAGACGCCGTGCTCCAGCGCATCTACCGACCCAGCAACGGGGCTCTCCCGGACCGCTTCGCCGTCCATCGAACACCACGGCTCAAACGAGCCGCCAACTATCCCCAAGCCGCCAGGTTCACGAAGCTGATCATTTCCCTGGCACAGCGGCCGGAGATCGAACGCAGAGTCGGACACCTCTCCGGCACCACCCAGTTCGAGTTCGAGCAAGCCTTCCACCTGGACCACCGCCCCCGAGGCATAACGCTCCCCTGGCTCCGCAACGGCCTTGTCGGCTTGGTGGAAGTCGTCGCAGATCTGACTCACGACGGTGAACCCGAAGACCCCTCAACTTGACTGACCATCACGAAGCATCCGCATCGTGATCGATGAGGGACATCCCGGATGCCAGAGCGCGGGCAACGTCGGCGAAGTACTGCTCGTCGGCACCAGGGGCAAGACCGAGGGGGACGCCCTGGCCGAGGCCGACGAAAACTGCCCTGAGCGCGGTGGTCAGGCGTTGCGCCTGGTGCGACGTCACGACGCTTCCGTTGTGCGACCTTCCAGTGAACAGCGCAACCAGGTGGTCCTCCTGCGACCGGATGGACGCGGCGAGCTGGGACCCCAGTTCTGGGTCATGCAGGGCCATGTCCAGCAAGGTGATCTGGAGCGACAGGCCAGACAGCGCGTCCGGGGCGTCACAACTGCGCCGGCAGTACCGGGCAAAGGCGTCGACCGCTTCCAGCAGATCAAGTCCAGCGGGAACCGCCTGCTCGATCTCCTCGTAGTGCGGCCGCAGGTAGTCGGCGACCAGGGCGACCACCAGGCCGTTCTTGCTCCCGAACAGTGAGTAGATGGCGCCGGTGGTCAGGTCGGCGCGTTCGGCGATCTCATCGAGTTTGGCCCGGTATCCATCCCGGGACACGACCTGGAACGCGGCGTCCAGCAAGGCACGGCGGTTGCGTTCCTTGGCCTCTGCTCTCGTCATTCTCATAGTTTGATTATTACCGTAATCTCGTTACGGAACCAATCAAGACGAGCTTCAAGGAGGACGCACATGGCCCAGGTCGTGGCACCGCGGGTGACCCGCCAGACGGTGGGCGCCATCGCCGATGGCGCTTTCAAGGTGTTACTCGCCACTCTCTACATCGCCGGCGCCGCCCCGCTCGGCCGGTTACTCGGCACCCCGGCCTGGCTGATGGTCGTCTCGGGCGTGGCCCTGCTGATCAGCGGCGGCATCGAGATCAGATACACGCGCAGCCGGTCGATGCGCACCTACACGCAGCTGATGATTGCCTACGACAGTGGCTGGGTGCTGGCTGCTCTGACCGGCCTCCTGATGGCGCGGCAGCGCAGCAGCGCCGGGGGTGAAGTCTGGATGGGGTATCAGACAGCCGCCCCCATCATGTTCGCTGCACTGCTAATCGCCGCTGCCCCAATGCGGATGACCTCGGGCACTCAGCGTGACGCCTCGGATTGAGCGAGACTGTCCAGCCCGCCCCCGTCTCGCTCAAGCTGAGGCACCCCAGGTCAGGACCTCAAGCTGCCTCACCTTGAGCGAGACCGGACAACTGTCACTCGCAGGGGTTTCTGTCACCAGCCGTCCGTAGCCGTCGAGCGGTGAGCCGTGACGGGCCAGCTGGAACCTGGTCACGCTTGCTGGAACCGGTGATGGCCACGCGGTCTTCGCCGCTGCCCCGGAACCAGCCGGAGTCGTTGCTCAAGGTCAGCGAGGCGTGAGGAGGCAGAACTCGTTGCCTTCCGGGTCGGCCAGAACCGTCCAGGAGATTGCGGACTGATCAATATCAGGGTCGGTGGCGCCCAGGGCGCGCAGTCGGGCTGCCTCTGCGGCCAGGTCGTCACCGGGGTAGGGGCAGACGTCGAGGTGGACGCGGTTCCACACGCTCTTGGCGCCGGGAGCGCGGAGGAACTCCAGGTAGGGCCCGACGCCTTTGGCGGAGCGCATGGTCGCATGGTCGTCAGTGACCTCGTGCAGCGTCCAGTCCATCGCCTCGCCCCAGAACCGGGCCATCCCTCGTGGGTCGGTGCAGTCGACCACCACCGCGGCGATCGGCCCGGTGTCCTGGTGGATCGGACGGGGCTCCAGGACGCAGAACTCGTTGCCTTCCGGGTCGGCCATGACCGTCCAGGGGACGTCGCCCTGCCCCACGTCGGCGAGCGTCGCGCCGAGATCCTTCAAGCGCGCGACCAACTCCGCTTGATGGACAGTCGAGGTGGTGGCCAGATCAAGGTGCACGCGGTTCTTGACCGTTTTGGGTTCCGGGCGGGCGACGATGTCGATGCAAACGGCCACGGGGTCGGGGTAGGCGAAGCCCACGGGTTCGAGGTTGGTCACGCCGGGTCCCTCGCTGTCGACACCCCAACCGAGTGCCTCCGCCCAGAACCGGCCGAGCGCGGCGTCGTCATGGGCCTTCATGTTGATCTGCACGAGTCGTGTTGCCATGCCCGCAGATCCTAGAAGCTCCGCCAGCCCAGGCCGCCGCGATCAGACATGTGCTCGACCAGGTACTGACTGTGGTCGCGCTTGCCGAGACTTCCGACCGAGGCGAGTCCTTGTGAACGAAGGCAAGCCCCGACGCCGACGCCACTGACCGATCGAATGCTGCTCAGGCCTGCGCCGGCCGACTCGGCCCGCACGCTCCACGAGCGGGCGACCCCAGCCGACAACACGCGCGACGCTGGCTGAAGCTACCCCACTCCGTTGAACTCCGGACCAAATGAGGCGACGAGTAGCCTTGGCCGTTTTCCGAGATCCTCATCACCGGAGCGCTCCAGCACTGGAATCGATCTTGAGCTTGGGCTGTGGCCCACAATGATTCAGACGTCTGGCGCCGGGACCTGGTAGAACCGGGTCCCGGTGGCGCTTGGGCCACGAGGCTCTGGGGGCGGTATGCCGGGACCCGCAATTGGACTGTGGCTCTTCGAACCACGCGGGTTCGCGGACATCCTGGCCGATGTGGTCCCGTGGTTGGAGACCTTCTGCGAGCCGGTGGAGGCCAAGGCCAGCGGTGACGTGGATTTCTGGGTGCGAGACGGTTCGCCCCTGGGCCTGCAGGCCTTCGACCCGGCCGACGTCGGCGTGTTCTTCCTGTCGGAGGACGAGGAGATCCCTGCCGAAGACGAGGACTACTCGGCTTTCTCGCGACCACCAGTGCAGGGGCTGATAGTCGGCGCCGGCTGCTCGGGGTCGGTGAACCACGTGCTGCTCGGCCACCTGACGCTCGCTCTCGCCCGCCGTCTCGATGCTCTGGTCGATTTCGACGGCCTCCTGAGTGGTCACCCCACCACGGGAGACGACACGAGCAACGAGGCAGTCCTGGCCCGGGCGAGAGCACTGGCGTCAGACCCCTCCCGGGAAGGCTCGCGGAGGTCTCCTATGACACCGGCGGTGGAGGCCGGTGGCTTCGACATGTCGGAGACGTGGAGTTTCTGGAAGCCCGGCTGCGACATCCCGACTTCCACTTGATCAAGTAGCGATTCAGCGTCGACTATCGCGTCCCAGCTCACGGTGCAGGTCGCCACTCGCGGTCGCGCGCTGTCGCGTACTGGCGGATTCCCTCGATCGTGATGGGAGTCCTGTGGGTGAGGAGAAATCTCAGCGGCGGGGAGTTCCTCGGAAAGTTACGCATCCTGTCGCCCGTGGTCTTCATGGGCCCTTGGACTTCCTGTAGGTGTGCATGGGCCGGGGCGAGCGCCATCAAGGCGCCGCTGTCGGTCCCCTTCAAGATCTGGTGGGCGATGGCGGTCGCCGCGACGTAGGCCTTGGCGTCGACAGATGGGCTGGCCAGGGCGTGGAAGTGGTGGAACTTTCCCGCTCCCCCCACTGGCAACAGGACGCCGTGTTCGAGCAGCTCACCGGACTGCTGCGGACGCTGGTCCGCCAGAGCGACGGCCGCGGCAACGAACCGTCGGCCTGCGCCCTGGACTCCCAGACCATCAAAACCTCCGCCGACGTGCACCTTGCGGACCAGGGCACCGACGCCGGCAAACGCATCATCGGCCGCAAACGCCACCTCGGCTGCGACACCCTGGGCCTGCTGCTGACCGTCCTGGTCACCGCCGCCAGCGTCTCCGACATGGCAGAACGACGACGGTCGTTGCAGGTCGCGCCATGTCCACGCGCATCACATCAGCAACCTCAAGGTTCTTTGCACAGCCATTGCTTTACCTTTCCCTTGCCAACGCATTTCCGAAAATGATTCCGCCCGTTGCGGCGCGCCGGCCGGCCTCCCGGCCGAGTTCGGGGAGCCGGGCGAACCGCCCATGAGTCTCCGACTCAGGTCACTGGCCACCGCAGGTCAGGTCCTTCGCGGGCAGTCGGCCCGTGGTCAGGTACCGCGTGACGCCGGCGTCCGCGCAGGACGGTCCGGCCACCACCACGCCGTGGCCCTCACCGCCGGCCACGGTGACCATCCGCGCACCGTGCAGCGCCCGCCGCATGCCCTGCGCCATGGGGAGCGTCGCCTGCGGGTCCCACTGGTTCTGCACGATCAGCGCGTTGACGTCGTTGCTCACCACGGTGGCCGGCTCCCTTGCCGCCGACTTCCAGAACGCGCACGGCTGAATGGTGGCCCCCAGGTCTCCGGCCAGCGGGTACTTGGCCCGGTCTCGGATCACGTCCCGGCGGTACTGCTCGGGGTTGCGCGGCCAGCTGCGGGTGTCGCCGCAGAAGGCGGCCCAGGTGACGGCGGACTGGTTGTCGGCAGGAACGTCCGCACCGAACGCCCCCGCGTCGGCGGACCGGACCGGGGCGGAGCCGGGGACAGCCGGTTCGGCCGACGCTGCCGTCACCGCCGACGCGGTCGGCGTGGCCGGCGCGGGCGGTCCGCCTGCGGCCGAAGCCTTCAACGCGACGATCCACGGGGTGACGGTCTTGA
Organism: Streptomyces sp. NPDC048473; assembly: GCF_043200155.1. Taxonomy (NCBI): domain Bacteria; kingdom Bacillati; phylum Actinomycetota; class Actinomycetes; order Kitasatosporales; family Streptomycetaceae; genus Streptomyces; species Streptomyces sp. NPDC048473. The sequence goes on along the minus strand of NZ_JBICXE010000015.1, from coordinate 89,107 downwards.
CGCCGACGAACGCACCGTACTGGGAACGGATGGCGCCGCCGCTGAGCGCCCCGCCGTTCGTCGGGACGGGTGTGCGGTCGGCGCGGGCGATGAGCTCCCAGTACGTCTTCCGGACCTTCGCCGGAGTCGGACCCAGACCGTAGGTGGCGTTGCGGGCGGCGGCCCACTCGGTCCAGCGGGTGAAGGCGAGTTCGGCCCCCGCCGACCACCCCCGGAACGTCCCTCGCCACGCGAGCGTCGGATCGAGGGCGCTGTCGAGCACGAACCGGTCCGAGCGCCGGGGGAACATCTGCGTGTAGACGGCGCCCAGGTAGGTGCCGTACGAGTACCCGAAGTAGGAGATCTTCTTTTCCCCCAGTGCCGCCCGGACGACGTCCATGTCCCGTGCCGTGTTGCGGGTGGTGAGGTGCGGCAGCATGTCGCCCGCCTTGGCCCAGCACTTGTCGGCCACCGTCCGGGCCAGGGCCACGTCCTTCGCGAACGTCCGTGCGGTGTAGGGGTGCTGGACGGCCTGTTCGTCGGCCGTCAGACCGCAGCTGATCGGCGCGCTCTGCCCGACCCCGCGCGGGTCGAAGCCGACCAGGTCGAACCGCTCTCGCACCTCCGCCGACAGCAGCGACTCCATCTCCACGGGCATGGTCAGCCCCGGAACGCCCGGTCCCCCGGGATTCATCAGCAGCACGCCGTGCCGCTCCTTCGCACCGCTCGCCTTTACCCGCGATATCGCGAGGTCGATCTTCCGGCCCCCGGGGTCGCTGTAGTCCAGCGGCACCTTGACCTTCGCGCACTCGAACGTCGCCGGACGGCCCGGATCGCAGCGCTCCCAACGGAGTTCCTGCTGCGCGTACTGCTGGAGCGGATCCCCCGCCCCGAACGCCGTCACGGGGGTGAGCGCTGCCATCACCGTCGTCACCGTGCCGACCGTGAGCACGGAAATCGTTCGGGCGCCTCGTAGAGCCATGCCAGTCCTCTGTGCAGAATCAGTGTCTCGAATTGCCTCCAGTCTCTGTTCCGCCCCACTCGTACCTCGTACGACGCGGGGATGGACTCGTGATCCAACTAGCGGTGTAGGACGGCACACCGACGTCCTGCTGGAGTCCTGCTCCGTGTCGTTCATCAATCAGGGTGGGCGGCCGATCGGCCGTCTGCCGACAGTCGTGCCATCGACACCCCGACCCGCAGCGCTGCGACGGCACGGGAGGCCGCAGCGCCGACGGCGCGGCCCATCGCCGTGTCGTCGACGCCCGGGCGGGAACGGCTCAACACGGTTGCCGTGTACCGGCACCCGCCGGGGTGGGTGACGACGCCGACCTCGTTGCGCACCGACCCGACCGGGCTGCCGTTCTTCGCAGCCACGCAAACCGACGGACGGAGGCCAACAACAATGCAGTGTCGATCAGTTGACACCTCGCCACCGTCCGCACCCACCCGCAGACAGCAGCGCTCCGGTGCGATCGACCCAGATCGCCTGCATCGATTCGGCCGTGTCGCGGGCGGCGGTGCGGGTGGACCGGCGCGGGTCGAGCGCCCGACCGGTGGCCAAGTTCTTGTCGGCGGCGAGCTCCTCGGGAGCGACAGTGGCGGACCGGTCCGGCCCGTCGGCCCACTCGGCGCGGCCTTCCTGTCTTACGGCTTTGTCGGACCAGCGCGCGGGTCTCCCGGCCCCTAGGGGTTAGGGGAGGGACACCTGGTGCTGTTCCTCCTGCAGACCGCGAGGCTCGCGCTGAACTGGATGCTCGGCCTCGGACTGGGCGTACGGGCAGCGCAAGGCCACCGAGGCCGGATTCCGGACGCGCGGCCCTGGAACGGGCTCGTGGACCACCGGGATCAGCGGCCTGAGCGCGGCAGGCCCGCTCAGAGGGGGCGTTTCCTCCTGTTGTTTCATCCCGGATTGCCGGGTTGAGTGTGATTCATAGGCCACGCCGAGTCGGGGTGGATTCGGCGGTGATTCTGCGGGGCATGAGGTTGATCATTGCGAGGTGGATCACGGCTTCGGAGCGGTGGGGTTTGGCTTCGTAGTCGCGGGCCAGACGGCGGTGGTTCATGAGCCAGCCGAGTGTTCTCTCGACGGTCCAACGTCGGGGCAGGACGGTGAATCCCCTGGTGGCGGGGTCGCGTCGGACGATGTGCATGTCGATGCCGAGGGCGGCGGCGTGCTCGACGAGGTGCTGGCGGTATCCGCCGTCGACCCAGGTTTTGCGGATGCTCGGATGTTCGGCCGCGATCTTCTCGATCAAGGTCTGGCCGGCGATGGAGTCCTGCACGCTCGCCGCGGTGACCAGCACTCCGAGGAGGAGTCCGACGGTGTCGATGACGATGCTCCGTTTGCGTCCGACGATCCTTTTGCCGGCGTCGATGCCCTGCCCGGTGGCGGGGACGTTGGTGGAGGTCTTGATGCTCTGGGAGTCGATAACGCAGGCGGTCGGTTCTTCCTCGCGGCCTTCCTGCCTGCGGACTTGACGGCGGAGGAGACTGTTGAGCTGGTCGAAGACGCCTTCTTCCTGCCAGCGGGCGAAGTAGGCGTAGACAGTGTTCCAGTGCGGGCAGTCGTGCGGAAGATACCGCCGCGGGATCCCGGTCCGGTTCACGCAGAGGACCGCGTCCGGCAGGGCGCGCAGGTCGTGGTCAGGCGGCCTCCCGATGTCCAGTCCGCGGCCGCGGCGCTCGGCCCGCCAGGCCGTCAGGACCGGCTCGACCAACTCCCACCGGGCATCGGACAGATCGCTCGGATAACGCCGACGTTCAGACACCCTCTGGGGCTACCCGGCGTCCCCGGGCGCGCAGACCAGCGCCCGAAGCGCACGGCGCACAACACGACGTGTTGGGATGAAACAGGAGCAGCAAGGCCAAGACGCCCACGAAAGCATGACCTAGCCACCAAGAGTCCCCTTGACCTCAGCTGCCCCTCTCTTTCTGACGTAGATATCAGCCGAAACAACCATTAATAGGAGCTAAACGCCCTCTCGCGAATGAGGAGTGGGTCCGGCTGAAGCCGCACCTGCCGAAGTCAGGGCTGCGCGGCGGCCGGTGGGCCAGTCATCGCAGGATCATCAACGGGATCCTGTACCGGCAGCGCACGGGTGTGCCCTGGCGGGATCTGCCTGCGCGTTTCGGTCCGTGGAAGACCGTGTATGAGCGGCACCAGCGCTGGTCGGCGGATGGCACGTGGGACAGGACCTTCTAGGGCCAACCGGGGAGGGGATACCTTCACGTCCCGGTGCGGCGGTGCTTACGGTTTGTGGGTTACCCAGAGCATTTCTGCCGGCCAGCGGTATGCCCAGTCAGGCGGGTCGGTTTGGTTGTAGCCGTTGGCTGTTCCGGGTTCGGGCCGCGGCTCGATGAGGTCGTCGATGACGAGACCTGCGCCACGCAGGACCTTGATCCAGTCGCCGTAGGTGAGCTGATAGCTGACCGCGCCCTGGCCTTCGGCGATGGCGTCCAGCCCGAAGTAGTCCTGGTGCAGCGTCGTGGTTACGCGGCTGGCGGCTTCGTCGTAGCAGGCTTCGAACCATGGGCTGGCGACGTTGAACACCAGGCGCCCACCGCGGCGCAGGATGCGTGCGGCCTGCGGGACGGCCAGGTGCGGGGGCGCCCAGCTAAGCCCGCCGTAGTCACAGAACACCAGGTCGAAGCTGTCGGCGGCGAACGGGAGGTGTTCGGCGGAGCCTTGCACCAGCGGGTAGCGGGCCGCTCCCATCGCGCGAGCTGCCGCGGCGAGCTGGGCTTCGGACAGGTCGAGCCCGACCACGGTGGCGCCCTCAGCGGCGAGCGCCCTGGACCACTGGCCGGCGCCGCAGCCGAGTTCGAGGACGCGCTTGCCGGTGACGTCGCCCAGGGCGTGCAGGTGCGCGTCGGGGATGGCGTACGTGCCCCACAGCCGGGGCGTTGCGCCGATCTGCGGGTCATGCTCGTGCTGGTAGGCGCTGCTGATCTGATTCCAGAACCGCCGGTTGGCAGAAATGCTGTCCACGCGCCGACTCAAGCACTGCCTGCCGGGGGCGGTCAACACGATTGTGCTGCGACCGGGAAGGTTCACCGGTTCACGGGTGTCCTGTCTGGCTGCCGGAGCGATCGGGTGGGATCGATCGACCCGATCCAGCGTCAGGAGGCGTGGTGACACCACGGGTTCAAGTCCGCAGGATCGCCGACTACGAGGGGAAGAAGCTGCAGCAGATCGTCCGGCGGGGCAGCACGAACAGCGTGCGCTACCGGCGGGCGATGATCCTGCTGGCCTCTGCGGGCGGCAACACCGTCCCGGTCATCGCCCGTCTCGTGGCCGCCACGGCTCGGCCGGCGGATGCGGGACGTGGGGCTGAAGCGGGGGCGCCTCTACGAGCTGATGCACGGCGGCCGCGGGCTGCTGCTCGACCGGACCGGCCGGCTCTCGGTGGCGGGCTGGGCGGACCGGGTCGACCACGTCGTCGACGTCAGCGAGGAACTGGACGCGCCCGCGGCGCTGCTGCGGCCGGACGGCCACGTGGCGTGGGTCGGTGAAAATCAGCAGGATCTGCTCAGCCGGCTGCCCAAGTGGTTCGGCGCTGCCGTCAGCTGAGCACGCGGTTGCGGTTCGAAAGGATGGGACCTGCCTCCGGCCGAGTTCGGCGCGGTCCGGTGCCGTACCTCCCGCTGAGTGCCGCCCCACCGGGCCGGACCGACCACGATGCTCAGCGGGGCCGGCTGAAGCGCTGAACCGGTCGTCGATCAGGGCCAGGTCGGCCCAGCCGTGGGAGACGAGTGCGCGGCGGCCCTGCGCGCGGATCGCCTCGATGCCTACCCGCGCGACGTCCTTCGGGACGCGCCCGCTGCCGAAGCCCACGTACACCGGTGGTGCGCCGGCGTCCAGGAACGCCACCGGCTCGGCCGGGAGCGGGCGTTCGTCCGGCCGACGTCAGGAGCTCGTGAGGATGACGAGTTGCTGGGTCGCCCGGGTCATCGCGACGTAGCGGTCGACCGCTCCTTCGACGCCCTCGCCGAACGCCTCCGGGTCGATGAGGACGACCAGGTCGAACTCGAGCCCCTTCGACAGCTCCGGGGTCAGCGACCGGACGCGGGACGTCGTCCGGAATGTGGGATCGCCGATGACGCAGGCGATCCCGTCGGCATGTGCGGCGAGCCAGGTGTCGAGGATCGAGCTCAGATCCGAAGCAGATCCGTGTACGACGGGGACGTCGCTGCTGCGGATGGAGGTCGGCACGTTGGCGTCCGGGAGCACGGCCCGGATGACCGGCTCGGCTTCCGTCATGATTTCTTCCGGCGTCCGGTAGTTGATGCTCAGGGAGGCCAGGTTGATCCGGTCGAGCCCGATCCGTTTCAGCCGTTCCTGCCACGACTCCGTGAACCCGTGCCTGGCCTGGGCACGGTCCCCGACGATGGTGAAGCTCCGGGACGGGCACCGGAGCAGCAACATCTGCCACTGCGCGTCGGTCAGTTCCTGAGCCTCGTCCACGACGATGTGCGCGAACGGGCCGGCGAGCAGGTCCGGTTCGACGCTGGGCAGTGCGGTCTCGTCGACCAGGGTGTCCTGCAGGTCCCGTCCGCGCAGCATCCCCACAGCGCCTTCGCTCTCGTCGATCAGGATGTTCTGCAGCAGGCCGTCGATGACGTCGACCCTGCGCGTGCGTTCGGCGGCGACAGCGGCGTCGTGCCGACGCTTACGTCGCGATGCCTCCGGGTCGCCGAGCCGCTGCCGTGCTGCGTCCAGGAGCGGCAGGTCGGACACCGTCCAGGCCCGGGCGTCCCCGCGCCGCAGCTGCTGGACGTCATCGGGGCTGAGCCAGGGAGCGCACTTGCGCAGGTAGGCGGGTACCGACCACAGATCTGCGACGAGGTCAGCCGCTTCGAGCAGCGGCCACGCGCGGTCGAAGGTCGTGAACAGCTCCCTGTTCTGCAGCAGCGACTTGCGGAGCAGGTGGGCCGAGGCGTCGCCGTCGTGCTTGTCCACCAGGATCGTGAGCAGTTCCTCCCAGATCTGGTCGCGCGCCTCGTTGTGCGGAGTACCGGGTCCTGCTGCTTCGAACGCCACGGCCCAATCGTCGGCGCTCAGCCAGATGTCGGACCAGTGGGTCGTGACCGTCATCCCCTTGGTGGGCGGCTCCTCGTAGAACCTGACGGCCGTCTCGATCGCCTTCACCAGGTTCGCGGACGACTTCAGGAGGGCCACGTTCGGGTCGGCCTCGATCGCTGCTGCGGCTCCCTCGGCGACGAGGTCCCGCAGGGTGCAGGTCTGCACGCCCTCCTCTCCGAGGCTGGGCAGGACGTCGGCGACGTAGCCCAGGTAGGGCTGGTGCGGACCGACGAACAGCACGCCGCCCCGGCGGTGACCGAGGCGAGGGTCGGAGTGGAGGAGGTAGGCGGAGCGGTGCAGAGCGACGACGGTCTTCCCCGTACCCGGACCGCCGTCGACGACGAGAGCGCCGCGGGATCCCGCGCGGATGATGGCATCCTGGTCGGCCTGGATGGTGCCGAGCACGTCTCGCATCCGGGGCGACCGGTTGCTGCCCAGGCCGGCGATGAAAGCGGACTGGTCGTCGAGCGCGGCGTGCCCGACAAACCCGTCCGAGGTGAACACCTCGTCCCAGTAGTCGCTGACCCGGCCGCGGGTCCAGCGATACCTGCGGCGGCTTGCCAGACCCATCGGGTTGGCGTGGGTGGCTCCGAAGAACGGCTCAGCCGCGGGGGAACGCCAGTCGAGCAGCAGCCGACGACCCGCGCTGTCGGTGAGGCCAAGTCGTCCGACGTACACAGGCTCGGAGTCGTCTGCGCCGACCATGCGTCCGAGGCACAGGTCCAGACCGAAGCGACGCAGTACGCGCAGGCGAGCGGTCAGCCGGTGGATCTCCCTGTCCCGGTCCATCGCCTGCCGGCCTACGCCGCCGGGCGCCTTGAGCTCGGCATCGAGGCGCTCGGACAGCTCGGCGATCGACTGCTCGAGGCACTCCGCGATGGCCGCGAGGTGCTGTTCATCGCCGGCGATCAGCGTCGGGTCGGCCTTGGGAGAGAGGCGGTCGGGAAGGTCGAACGCGCTGGTAGTCAGCGGGTTCACGTCATCAGCTCCGATCTGAGGCAGCTTGCAACCCTTGCGCGCAGCAAGGCGTCCGGACCGGCGTGACGAACCAGGTGGCCATGACGAGCAGCGCTCCGCCTGTCAGGGTCGGGTCCGTCGCCGGCCGCGGGTGGTCGGTGAAGACATGGTCGCGGACGTTGTCCACCGGTGGCAGGCCAGTCGACGCCCGGTGGGTGTTGAACGCCGCGCCGAACAGCGCGTTCATGCTCCGGGCGTTCAGGTCCCACAGCACCCGGTTGTCGGTCACGTCCGGCGGCAATGGCCGGGCCGGGTACGCACGCGACGAGTGGTGCGGCGACGGCAGGGTGGTCGGCTGGAGGCTCGCGTACACGTAGCGGATGTTCCAGTTTCTCGGCCACCGACCGCGCGCCGGCCGCGGACGGAAACAGGCCGGTCGCCACCAGCGCATCACATCCCTCGGCCACCGCGGCGAGCGTGTCGAAGTACGCGGCGATCATCTCGGCCGCACGCCGGGGCAGGCCCGCAACCGGCGGCGGCGTCGCCCCGGTCACCATCGCGCGCACCGGCCGGCCGGCCTGCACCGGCGGCACGCCGACACCGGCCGGCAGCTCCGCGAACTCCTCGTCCGGCGGCGCGCACACCCGCACCTCCGCGCCGAGTGCCCGCAACTGCACCGCGAGTCCCGCCATCGGTTCGACGTCCCCGCGCGACCCATACGTCGACAACAACACACGCACTTCGCGACTCTCCCATTTCCGCAGGTTCTGGCCTCGGCCGACGATTCTGCGGCACGACCCGGGTCTTGCCGCAAGGCCCCCCATGCGCTATATGTTGAGAGTGGAAAGGAGTGGGTACTCCCCTTTCCTCTTTATCGTCCGCTGTGGACGGACAACCTCCTCCCGAAGCGGTGACGCGCCGCGTACGGCGATGCCGGCGGTCCAGGAGGACCTCCCATGGGCCTACGGATGCAGCCGCGGAACGAGAAGTTCTTCATCCTCTTCACGAGCCACCGGCGGCCGACGATCAGCCCGCGGCTGTCCGCCCGTCCGGCGGATGCCCTTACGAAACCGCATCCGGGCCTGCTGCCCTCGAATTCCGGCCGGCGATCTGCGTGAAGGCCGGCATTCCGAGGTCCACGTGGTGGCCGTCGTAGGCGCTGCCGGCCACGGACCGGACAGCGGATCTGGGGTGTGGACCCGGCCTGGTGACGGCGTACATGGCCGGACTGGGGCTGTCCATGATCGGCGTCGATCTGTCACCGAAGATGACCGAGCTGGCACAGCACGCCTCTCCCGCCCTGCCGTTCGCCGTGGGCTCCATGACTGCGATGGGCTTCGGGGACGGCGCGCTCGGCGGCATTCTCGCCTGGTACTCCACGCATCACACACCGCCGGAGTGGCTGCCGACGGTGTTCGCCGAGTTCCATCGCACGCTCGCGCCCGGCGGTCATCTGTTGCTGGGCGGGTACGTCGGGGACGAGCACCGGCGGCCGGCACAGGCGTACGGCCACCCGGTGTCCTACGCTTCGTACTTCCTGCCCCTGGACCGCATCGCCGAGCTACTGGGCCGAGCAGGTCTCGTCGTCACCGCACGGTTGGAGCAGATTCCCGAGCCACCGGTGAAGAGACCGCACGCCTACCTCCTGGCCCGCAAACCCGAATCGCCGTAACAGACGCTCCCGCAGCTGCTGTTGATACTCCGTGATCAACTCGGCCCCTCGGTGCGATGCGGCGCGGTGCGGTACGCGTCGACTTGGATGCGCGGCGTCCCTCAGTGGTCGAGGGCCGTCAGGTCGAGCCGCTTCAGCCGCCCCGGGTCGGCCAGTACGTCGATGGCGACGATCTTCCCGTCCGTGACGGTGAAGGCCATGACGGACAACGGCTGACCGTTCGCAACGACGACGACCCCCGCGGTCCCGTTGATCAGCGCCGGCCGCGCGAACGGCGAGAGCCGTCCGAACGTGAGCGCCTGTCCGGCCACGGTCCGGGCGCCGGAGATCACGGCCGTATGGCGGGCACGTGCGACGCCACCGTCGGACCGCAGCACGACATCGGGGTCGAGTACGGCGACGAGCGCATCGAACTCTCCGTCGCGAGCGGCGGCGAAGAACGCGTCCACGGCCTTGCGTTGGCGAGTGAGGTCGGGGTCGGGAACCGGCGCCTGCCCCTGCACCCGGCGGCGCGCACGGCTTGCGAGCTGCCTCGTCGCGGCCGGGGTCCGCTCGATCATCGGGGCGATCTCGTCGAACGGCACGGCAAACATGTCGTGCAGTACGAACGCGAGCCGCTCGGCCGGTGTCAGCGTCTCCAGCACCACCAGCAGCGCCAGCCCGACCGAGTCGGCCAGCAACGCTTCCTGCTCGGGCTCGACCCCGTTCTCGTGGCTGATCACCGGGTCGGGCATGAGCACGTCGAGCGGTTCCTCGCGCCGGTACTCGCGCGAGCGCAGCATGTTCAGACACAGGCGCGCCACCACCGTCGTCAGCCACGCACCGAGGTTCTCCACGCTGCCGGCGTCCGCACGGCTCAGTCGCAGCCATGCCTCCTGAACGGCGTCATCGGCCTCGCTCACCGACCCGAGCATCCGGTAGGCCACCGCTCGCAGACGAGTCCGGTGCTCCTCGAAACGCCCGGCCGGCGATGCGCGCTCGTCCACCGTGTCACATTCCTTCCCCACCGGGGGTCAAAGCAGTAGGCCAACGAAACCTAACCGAAGGGTCCGGGCGACCGACTCCCGGACCGAATATTTGGAGAAGCCATGACGTCACCCATTCTGGTCACCGGCGGCACGGGCACGCTCGGGCGTCTCGTCGTACCGCTCCTCCGGGACGCCGGTCGCAGCGTCCGGGTGCTCAGCCGGCACAACCACGAGTCCGCGGACGACGGCATCGAGTACGTGACCTGCGACCTGCTCGGGGACGAGGGGATCGAGGCGGCGATGGACGGGGTCGAGACCGTCCTGCATCTCGCGGGCGGCCCCAAGGGCGATGACGAGGCGACCCGCAACCTGGTGCGGGCCGCGTCGCGAGCCGGGGTACGGCATCTGGTGTACATATCCGTCATCGGGACGGGCAGGGTGCCGCTGGGCTGGTTCAACTCCAAGCTGGGCGCGGAGCAGGCCGTGGCCGGCTCCGGCGTGCCGTGGACGACGCTGCGTGCCGCCCAGTTCCATGAGCTGGTCCTGACCGCGGTGGAGAAGATGGCCAAGCTGCCGGTCGTACCGGTGCCGGGCGGACTCCGGTTCCAGCCGGTCGATTCGCGCGAGGTGGCGGCCCGGCTCGTGGAACTCACGCTCGCCGAGCCGGCCGGGCTGGTGCCCGACCTGGCCGGGCCGAAGGTGTACGGGATGGCCGATCTGGCCCACGGATACCTGGAGGCGCGCGGCAGGCGCCGGCTGATGATGCCGGTCCGGATGCCGGGAAAGGCCGGTCGCGCGTACCGGGCCGGCGAGAACCTGACGCTGGAGGGTGCCGCTGTGGGCGAGCGGACCTGGGAGGACTTCCTGGCGGAGCGGGTGAGCTGACGAGTACGCCGGAGGGCGTTGCTTGCTCGGCGTGCCGGCTTCAGCTGACTGTGCGTCATGGGGTGGCGGGAGGTGGGTCGGCCCGGGGGCGGCCCTCGCGCTCCCACGGACGGCCCGGCAGGATCTCAACTCTGGGTAATGTATGCGGAAATATCCCCATGCCGGAGACTGATCCCCATGGCTGATGACGACGGCGCCCGCGCCGCAGACGCAAGCGCAGACGATGGCGACGGCGACGGCACAGCCCCCGCCCCCAGCCGCACGCGCGGCGGCCGCGGGGCCTCCGTGGTACCGAGGACCGCCGTGATCGCGGGCGGCGGAGCGCTGGCGGTCTGGGAGCCCGCTTTCACGCTCGGCGCCTACAGCGTCATCTTCTACTACCAGATGCTCACCCTCTGGGCAGTGTCGACGGCCGTACTGCTGGCCGGCCTGCTGATGCGCGAACGCGGGCCGCGGCACGGCTGGGTGTACTGGGCCTGCCTGGCCCTGCCCAGCGTGTGGCTCGGCCTCGCCGCCATCGTGCCGCGCAGTGGCAACTGGCAGGGCGAGGCGCTCTTCCTGGTGGGCGGTGTCATCAGCATCATCGGCACCCCGCTGCTGACCTGGGTGCTCCTGCAACTCCTGCTGTTCGGGGAATCGGAGCTCTCCGTACGCCAGCGAAGGACGGTCATCGGCGTCGTCGCGGTCGTCGGCGGACTCGCCTTCGCTCTCGGCAAGTTCAACGATGTCTTTCTCACCTGTGGGGACTTCGACATCAGCGGCAACAGCGTCCCTTCCGGGTGCAGGCCGGGCCACGCGTCCCCGCTCGGCTGACACGGCCCCGGATGCGCCCCGCCGCGCTGGGTTGCGACCACAGCTGAATTCGTATGGGTGGCGGGTGCGTGGCTCGGATCGTGGGCGTGGGACGAGGTGGTGCCGGAGCTGCGTACGGCCGGGCACGGCACCCACCCGGTGCCGGCAGGGATCCTGCACCGGTCGGCCGCGGAATCCTGAGTCCCGGACCGGGGCTTACCACGCCCCGGCCTCATCCGCGGCGGCGCTTGGGCCTGGGCGGCGGGCCGTACGCCTGTACGAGGGCGTTGCGCACGGCAACGCGTCCGGCCGCCCGGAACGCCCCCGGGTGGGAGTCGGCTTCGTGCACCCTGATGCGCTGCAGGACGACCGCCACCGCGACGAGGGTTTTGGGCTCGCGGTCGGCAAGGCCGGCCAACTCCTCGTGCACGCCCTGGATGAAACCCTCGTGGAACGAAGCGAGTTCGTCCGCCGGCCAGCCCCTGACCGACGCGGTGTCGGCGGCCTCGAACGCGACCCCTTCCTCCCAGGGTTCGAAGTCCGCGACGACGTGCGCGTAGTCGGAGGGGCAGCTGGTCTGACGGACGTACGACGCCTGGACGCCGCGGAGCGGGTGGGGCGGGAAGGCTCTCGTTCCGGAGGGCGGTTCGGAGGTCATCACGCCACGGTAGCCAGGCCGGCCGGTCTCAGGATGCCGTGGCCGTGGCCGGAAATAATGAATGTGGTGATCCGGTCCTCCGGCAGCCATGCTGCCCCCCATGACCTCCACACCGATCGATTCAGCCTCAGACTCCGCCCCTGTCCCCGGCACCTTCGAGCTGGGCGGCACCGTCACTGTCCCGCGGCTCGGCTTCGGCGCGATGCAGTTGCCGGGGCGGTGGAGCGGGCCCGCCGGTGACACCGCGACCGCCGTGGCCGTGGCGCGGCGCGCCGTCGAGCTCGGGGCGCGGCACATCGACACCGCCGCCTTCTACTTCTCCGCCACCCACCGCGCCAACGACCTCCTGCGCGAGGCCCTGTACCCGTACCCCGCGGACGTCACCATCGCCACCAAGATCGGCCCCCTGCGGAACGAGACCGGTGAGATGTATGCCGAGGCACGTCCCGATCAGCTGCGCGGGGAGGTGGAGCGGAATCTGGAGGACCTCGGGGTCGATGTCCTCGATCTGGTGCATCTGCGCGTGGGGCGGCTGGGTTCGGGGGTCGCCGAGTCGCTCGGCGAGCGGTTCGCCGTGTTGGCCGCGCTGCGCGAGGAAGGGCTGATCCGGCAGCTCGGCGTCAGCAATGTGACGGCCGGGCAGCTCGCGGAGGCCCGGTCGATCGCGCCCGTCGCCGCCGTACAGAACCGGTTCGGTGTGCTCGACCAGGCGGACGCCGCGCTCGTCGACGAGTGCGCGGACGCCGGTATCGCGTACATGCCGTTCTTCGCGCTCGGCGGCGGGCACACCGAGCTCGGCGGCGAGAACCTCCGGAAGGTCGCGGAACGGCACGGTGCGACGGAGTACCAGGTCGCCATCGCATGGGGGCTGGCCCGCTCGCCCTCCATCGTGCAGATCCCCGGCACCGCTTCGCTCGCCCACCTTGAGGAGAACATGGCCGCCGGCCGACTGGCTCTCGACGAGGATGACATGGCACTGCTCGGGCGCCGCGAGTAGGCGCATCGGGAAGGGCCACCCGGCCCCGACCCCCTGCCCCGCCCTGGCCCCGACCCCGGCCCGGGCGTGGGCCGGGGCGCCGGCGCGTTCCCGCCATACGGGCCGAGGCCGGAACATCCGCTTGCGGACTATCCACCACAGTCCGAATTGTTACGCTGGTACACATGACCGCCATGGCACCCACCCGCACCGCACCGGACCTCTCTTACCTCCTGGACCACACGAGCCACGTCCTGCGGACCCAGATGGCGGCGGCGCTCGCCGAGATCGGACTCACCGCACGCATGCACTGCGTACTGGTCCACGCCCTGGAGGAGGAGCGCACCCAGATCCAGCTCGCCGAGATCGGCGACATGGACAAGACCACGATGGTGGTGACCGTGGACGCCCTGGAGAGCGCGGGCCTCGCCGAACGCCGGCCGTCCGGGCGGGACCGGCGGGCCCGGATCATCGCGGTCACCGAGAAGGGCGCCCAACTCGCCGAACGGAGCCAGCAGATCGTCGACCGGGTGCACAGGGACGCGCTGCAGACCCTCCCCTCCGGCGACCGGGAAGCTCTCCTGCGGGTCCTGAATCAGCTGGTCGGCGACCACCTGGCCACCCCGGCACAGAGCCCCGGGACCGTCCGCCGCGCACGCCAGAGCAAGAAGTAGTCCACAGCAACCAGATCCGAAATAAATAGTCTGCAACAAAACCATCTGCTACATTCTCTCTTGTCGACCCATCCGACAGGAGAGCCCGATGTCTGCCTCTGCTACGTCCGCCCCTCCCGCACCAGATTCCGCACCCGTTTCCGCCCCCGCCCCGCACGCCGCACGCCGGCTCGCCCTCGGCGTCATCGCCACCGGCCTGCTGATGACCGTCCTCGACGGCTCGATCGTGACGGTGGCGATGCCCGCCATCCAGGACGACCTGGGCTTCTCGCCCGCCGGCCTCAGCTGGGTCGTCAACGCGTACCTGATCGCGTTCGGCAGCCTGCTGCTGCTCGCCGGCCGGCTCGGCGATCTCATCGGCCGCAAGCGCATGTTCGTGGCGGGCACCGTCGTCTTCACCGCGGCCTCGCTCCTCGCCGGCGTCGCCGCCTCCCCCGGCGTCCTGATCGCCGCCCGCTTCCTGCAGGGCGTCGGCAGTGCCATGGCCTCCGCCGTGGGCCTCGGCATCCTCGTCACCCTGTTCACCGAGCCCGGTGAACGCGCCAGAGCCATCGCCGTGTTCAGCTTCACGGGTGCGGCAGGGGCGTCGATCGGGCAGGTGCTCGGCGGGGTTCTCACCGACGCCCTCGACTGGCACTGGATCTTCTTCATCAACCTGCCGATCGGGCTCGCGGCCCTCGTCGTCGCCCTGCGTGTGCTGCCCGCCGACCGCGGCCTCGGCCGGGCCGCCGGAGCGGACGTCATCGGCGCGCTCCTCGTAACCGCCGGGCTGATGCTCGGCATCTACACCGTCGTCCGGGTCGAGGAGTACGGCTGGCTGTCTGCGCCCACGCTCGGACTCGGCGCGCTCACCCTCGTACTGCTCACCGCGTTCGTCGCCCGCCAGGCCACCGCCCGCACCCCGCTCATGCCGCTGCGGATCCTCCGCTCGCGCAGCGTCCGGGGCGCCAACCTGGTCCAGGTCCTCATGGTGGCCGCGCTGTTCTCGTTCCAGATCCTGGTCGCCCTCTACCTCCAGAACGTGCTCGGTTACGGTGCCGCCGCGACCGGTCTCGCCATGCTCCCGGCGGCGGCCGTCATCGGGGCCGTGTCACTGGGCGTCTCGGCCCGGCTGAGCGCACGGTTCGGCGACCGGAACGTGCTGCTGGCCGGGCTCGTCCTGCTGATCGGGGTCCTCGGCCTGCTCACCCGCGTACCCGTACATGCGCACTACGTCACCGATCTGCTCCCCGTGATGCTGCTCGCCGCGGGCTTCGGGCTCGCCCTTCCCGCACTGACCGCGCTCGGCATGTCGGGGGCGGGGGACGGCGATGCCGGGCTCGCCTCCGGACTGTTCAACACCACGCAGCAGATCGGCATGGCCATCGGCGTCGCGGTGCTGTCCACGCTGGCGGCCGCCCGTACCGACACCCTGCTCGCGGACGGCCTCGGCCGCGCCGAGGCGCTGACCGGGGGCTACCACCTGGCCTTCGCCGTCGGTACGGGGCTTCTCGTGGCCGCGTTCCTCGTCGCGTTCGCGGTGCTGCGACGCCCCGAGCACAAGCCCGCTGCCTGAGCCCACCCCGTACGCCTCGCCTGTACGAACCATCCGTACGCCCCACCCGCACGAACCATCCTCTGAAAGGCCGAACCATGAACGCGCAGAACACCACCGAGCAGCAGCCCGGCACCGGCCCCGCTCCCCGCGTACTCACCGACCAAGAGCTGTCGCGGCTGCTCCGGGAGCAGCAGTTCGGGATCCTCGCGAGCGTGCGGCGCACCGGTCACCCGCATCTGTCGACCGTCCTGTACGACTGGAACGCCGAGGAACGCGTCGTACGCGTCTCCACCACCGCCGACCGGCTCAAGGTGCGTCAGCTGCGCAGCGACCCGCACGCCGCCCTGCACGTACAGGGCCCGGACGTCTGGTCGTTCGCGGTCGCCGAGGGAGAGGCGGAGGTGTCGGAGCCGACCACCGTGCCCGGCGACGCGACCGGCCGCGAACTGCTCTCCCTGACCCCCGGCTTCGAGACCCCCGCGGAAGAGACGGCGTTCCTGAAGCAGGTCGTCGCGGACCGGCGCGTGGTGATCCGGCTCCGGGTCGCCAGGCTGTACGGAACGGCACTGGACGTGCCGGCCGAGGACGTCCATGCCTGAGCGCCACCTCCAGGTGCGCCCGGCCGAACAGGCCCGTACACCGGCCCGGACACCGCTACTCCTCCCCGAGCCCCGACCGCAGCTGTACGAAGGCGAGTTCGGCGGCCTCGACCGCGCTTTTGTACGCCTGGTCCGCGCTCTCCCCCGCGTCGATCCGCCGCAAGTTCTCCAGGGCCAGGATGCGCTGTACGGCGATGATCTGGCCCGCGGCCAGCTTGTCCCGTACGCGGTCGCCCAGCGCACGGGCGAGCGCCGCCTCCGAGCGGCCCTGGTAGGCGTACATGCGGGCCACCAGGGATGGCGTCCCGTACAGCAGCCGCATGAACGCCAGCACTTCCGGCGTATCGCAGAGCCCGGTCACCGGGTCGCGTCGCTCCAGGCCGTCCAGGAAGTGGCGGCGCAGGGCGTCCAGGGGGGATTCGGTCTCCGCGCGGGCGGCGACGACGCGGGCCGCCTCGTCCTCGTGGTCGGCGAACCGGTGCAGGGCCAGGTCCTCCTTGGCCGGGAAGTACCGGAACAGTGTCGGCTTGGAGATGTCTGCGGCGGCCGCCACCTCCGCCACCGAGACCTTGTCGAAGCCCCGCTCCAGAAACATCGCGATCGCGGCATCGGAGACCGCCTGGTACGTCAGCTGCTTCTTCCGCTCACGCAGGCTCATCGACGCAGGGGCCGCGGGGCCCGCAGTGGCTGCGGGAGCCGCACGCTCCGCCGTCCCGGGCCCGGGTTTCTCTCCACTCATGACCATGAAGCGTACGCCTTGACCTCAACCGGACTTGACGTCCGAGCGTGGTCGCACGGGCGCCGGACGAGCCGACCGCCGACAGTCAAAAGGGTGTGGTCCGCATGCGTGCGGTGCTGGTCGGGGAGGTGGACGGTCCGCAGGTGCCGGTGGCGGCGGAGCTGCCCGAACCGGTGGCGGGTCCGGGTGAGGTGGTGATCGGGGTGAGCCACGTTGACATCGGCTTCGTGGAGACCCGGATCCGTTCGGACCCGCAGGGGGCGGCACGGCGTTCCATCTCGCTGTCCGGCATCGCGGACGTCCAGCTGACGGACACGGAACACGTACGACCGGCCGGGCAGGCACTGGCCGAGGCGGCGGCCGGGCGGCTGCGATCGGCCACGTGTACCCGCCGACGCAGGCCGCGCAGGCACATACGGCGATCGAGGCGCGCAGCCCGGTCGGCAAGGTGCTGCTCAGCGCGGAAGCCTGACGCCGGGGCGCGCAGGACCTCGCCCGCGCCCCCTCAAGCCCGCTCCCGCGCCTCCACCAGGGCCTCGACCCCGTCCAGCACCCGTTCGAGCCCGAACCTGAACTCATGGCCGGGCTCGCCCTGCGCCCCCAGAACCCCCGACTCCAGCAGACGGGAGAGCGACGGATGCCGCCCCGGGTCGACGAGCCGGTTCAAGGTGCGGGCGTACCCGTCCATCACCTCCTGCGCCGGGATGCCGCGCGCCTCCACGGCGGCGGCGAGATCACCCGTCAGCAGCGCCTCGTTCCGTACGAACCCGCTGACCAGGAGGATGACGGAGACCTCCTCGCCCGGACTCAGGCCGGCGCCTTCGAGAGCCTGGAGACCCTGCTCCCACCAGGCGACGGAGTTCGGGCTGGCGGGCGGGCCCGAGATCGGGACGCGGAGCATCCACAGATTGCGGTGGAACACCCGACGCTGCGCCCACGCCCACTGCGCGAGCGCCTCCCGCCAGCCGGCGCCGCTCTCCAGTGCGGGCAGCGGGGGCGGCGGACCCATCGCCGCCTCCTGCATCAGGACGTAGAGCTCGCCCTTGGCGGACACATACCGGTACAGCGACATCGTCGAGGCACCCAGATCCTTGGCGACCCGCCCCATCGACACCCCGCCCAGCCCCTCGGACGCCGCCACCGCCACCGCGGCGTCCACAATGCGGGCCAGGCTCAGCCCGGGCTTCGGCCCCTTGACCGGACGCTCCCGCAACCCCCAGGCGGCCTCAATGCTGGCCGGCAGGCCCGTACCGCCCGACGAGCCCTTCTCTTCAGTCACCTGAAACCCCACCTTCCCTGGCACCCATCCTAGTTATGCGTACCACTTACGCAATAACGCGCAGGGACGGGACAGGACTTCAGATCCTCCCTCCAGCACCGCCGGCAGTCTTCGGGAGCCACGCTCGACCAGCCCCTGACGCAACGTTGTTCGTCCTCAGGGGTGCAGCCCATCCTGTGTACGTGATCGGCCAGGTCATGGACGGGATCGCCCCACAGAGAGAGCTGCCGGTCCAGGAAGCCTCGTCCAGGTAGGCCTTCAGCAGCTCATCGGCCCGGTTCGCCTCAGAACACATCCGGGCACCAAGCCCGCCGCGCCTCCCTGAACATCCCCTCCGCCAGCGTCACCGCACCCGGCGCGAGTTCCTCGATGCGGCCCAGGGCCGCCAGTCGGGCCGGGGACTCGTCACCCAGGTAGAGCGTTCCCAACTCCCGTACGTCCAGGGCGAGATCCGCGGCGGCCGTGGTGGGGGTGCAGGTCGCGCCGGACGGGGAGGCGTCGAGGTGGTAGCGGCCGGTGGTCAGACCTGTGGTGTCGTGGATGTCCAGGGTCAGTGCGCCGGGTACCGCGTAGGTGCGGGCCTCCAGGGCGCGTACGACGTCCAGGACGCGTACCCACAGCCAGTCCGCCTGGGTCACGATGCGGGCCGCGCGCGGGTCCGGCAGGAGGAGGGGCAGCAGGTCGTCGGGGGCGCGGTGACCGGTGCGGACCGTGGCGATCCAGTCGATCGAGCAGACGAAATGCCACAGCGCGCGCTCCGCGGCGGGGGTGACGGCGATCTGGCCGAGCACCATGGCCCGGTTCAGCGGCTGCTTGGCGTCGCCCCAGTTGTCGTCGGCGCGGTAGACGATCAGGCCGTCGGGCTCGCCGCCCGCATTGCTGTAGACCGCGTAGAAGGGCTCCGTCCAGGTCCCGGGGCCGGGCAGGTTCTCGCCGGTGTTCAGTTCCCACCAGCGGGCGTCGCGGCTGACCACGCCGTGCTGCCGGGCCCGCAGCCGGTCATGGAGGGCCGGGCCCAGTTTGCGTACGTCCGCGCCGCTCACCAGGTCGATCCGGCCGCCGTCCTGCGAGGAGGGGCCCGACCAGCGCGGGTCGAGGCCCGTCCTCGGTACGTCGATCTCCCACTCGGTGGTCCACGCCGCCGGGCCGAAGCCGTACCGCCCGTAGATCGGGTACTCGGCGGCGATCAGTGTGGCGACCACGTCGCCGCGCTCCTTCGCCGCCGCCAGGTCCGTGGCCATCATCCGGCTGAGCAGCCCGCGACGGCGGTGCGTGGGCGACACCGTGACGTTGGAGACCGCGTCGGCCGGCACCGTGGCGCCGCCGACGACCGTGAGCTCCTGCGCGAACGAACGGAACGTGGCCACGCACCGCCCGCCGTCGAACGCACCCTGCGTACGGGTCAGTTCGGTGTGCGGGAGGCGGGAGGCGACCTCCCTTTCCGTCACCACCGGCGGGCGCAGAAAGCCGGTGTTCAGGGCCTGCAGCCAGCCGGGGAAATCGGATTCGGTGATCGTACGGACATCAGGGCGCATGCACCCCACGCTAGGCAACCGGTTCACGGAATGTCGCGCGGTTTTCCGCCGCCGGAATGCGGGCGCAGAATCCGGTCAGAACGCTGCCCGGATCTCGCCGACCTCACCGCTGCCGCCCGGCAGAGGCGCGCGTCCGATCCGGGCGACCACCGGGGCGTCGATGCCGAGCAGGCGCAGCGACTGTGCCAGCACCGGGCCGAGTGCCCGCGTCGCACCGTCGTCGATCTTGAAGGCCAGTGCCCGGCCGTCCGCCAGCGCCACCGCCTGCACCGCCTCCGCGCCCATCTTGGAGAGCGTGCCCGGCACCTCCCGCATCAGCCAGGTGTCGGGGCGACGCGTTCCGGCGACGTACTCGGGATGGGCCCGCATCGCGTCCCCGACCCGGCGCTCCGCCGTCCCCGGCTCCGCCAGCACGAACGAACGGAAGGCCCGCGCCAGACCCACCAGGCTGATCGCCATCAGCGGCGCCCCGCACCCGTCCGTACCGACCGCCGCGACCGGCTCGCCGGCCGCCTCCTCGACCACCTGGTGCACCAGGTGCTGGAGCGGGTGCGCCGGGTCGAGGTAGGACGCCCGGTCCCAGCCGTTCAGCGCGCACACCGCGAGCATCGCCGCGTGCTTGCCGGAGCAGTTCATGGTGACCCGGTCCCGCACGTGGCCCGCGGCGAGATACGCCTCCGCCTCCGCCGGGTCCAGCGGCAGATCGGGCGGGGTCTGCAGATCGCCGGGCGTCAGTCCGTGCTCGGCGAGCATCGTGCGTACGAGTTCGAGGTGGAAGCCCTCGCCCGAGTGGCTCGCGGCGGCCAGTGCCAGCCGCTCCCCGGACAGATCGAGCCCGGCCCGCAGCACGGCCGCAGCCTGCATCGGCTTGTTGGAGGAGCGCGGGAAGACCGGTGCCGCCGGGTCGCCCAGGACCCGCTCCACGCTGCCGTCGGCGGCCAGGACGACCAGCGAGCCCCGGTGCCGGCCCTCCACGAAACCGGACCGTACGACCTCGGCCAGGACGGGGTGGGCGGGGGATATGGCGGAGGGGGCAGCGGGGGCGGCGCTGGAGGTCATGGTGGCCTTCCGGGGGACGGACGGACCCGCCCCCCGGAAGGGTCGCTTCAGGCGAGCAGGTCGTCTACTTGTGCTTCCCCTTCACGGTACCTGCGGGCAATCTCCGCACTGCAATCGTCAGCAGTGCGTTGCAGCTGGTGACGGCGCCGGGAGACCTGCTGTTCGTAGCGGACCAGGCGCCCCATCGCGGCGTGCAGCTCTTCGTCCGTACGGGCGTCGAGGTCGGAGAGTTCGACCTCGGCGAGCGTCTCCGCCGCCAGCCGGCGGTACTCGTCGCTGCGCGGTGTGGTGAGCGTGACATGTCTGGCGGAGGAGCGGTGCTGGGACGGGGTGTCGGCGAGGATCTCCGAGAGCCGGTCCACCACCGGCGACTCGGGGTCCCGTCGCCGGGCCAGCTCGGCCCGCAGGATGTCGATCCGCCCCTGGACCAGCCGCCGCACATAGCTGAGGTCGGCCTCGTCGCGCTGCGAGTCGCGGCGCAATGTGCGCAGCTCCGGCAGTCGCAGGCCGTCCAGCTCGGGCTGCGGTCCTGCGGACGGCCCGTCCACGGGACTGTGACCGGTTCGCTGCACGGGTGGGCGCATGGTGCTGGTGCTGGTACTGGTACCGGTGCACGTGCCCGGCACGGCGCCGGGGGACTGCCCGGTTCCATAGGTACTCATGCCTGTGTCCATCCCCTCGACCGGTGCGTCGGCACACCGCCTTCCGAGCATGGTGCCACTCCCATGGGGCCTGTGTGGATGCTCTGTACCCGTTCAGCCCAAGATGGGTTGGCCAAGATAGGTTGGTCCGTATGCGTGCAGTGGTGCAGAGGGTGGACGGTGCGAGCGTCACGGTGGCCGACGGCGCGGGCGCGTCGGGCGGGCCCGAGGTGGTCGGCGAAATCGTCGGCGAAGGGCTGTGTGTGCTGGTGGGAGTCACCCACGGGGACACCGCGGAGAAGGCGGCACAGCTCGCCCGCAAGCTCTGGTCGGTCCGCATTCTGGAGGGCGAGAAGTCCTGCTCCGACGTGAATGCACCGCTTCTGGTGATTTCGCAGTTCACTCTCTACGGGGACGCCCGGAAGGGGCGCAGGCCCACCTGGAACGCCGCGGCGCCCGGCGAGATCGCCGAACCGCTGGTCGACGAGGTGGTGGCACAGCTGCGGGCGCTGGGGGCGCAGGTGGAGACGGGCCGGTTCGGGGCGGACATGCGTGTCTCGCTCACGAATCACGGCCCGTTCACCGTCATCGTCGAGGTCTGAGCCGGGTCCGGGCCGGGTCCGAGGACCCGAGCCCGACCTGAGTCAGGTCTGAGTCAGGTCTGAGTCAGGTCGAGCAGCCGGTGCAGACGGTCGCGCGTAGAGAATCTGCGCAGAGCTACGGCTCCACGACCGTTTCCTGGGCGGCGGCCGTGTCCCCCGCGAGCAGCTCCGCGTCCACCGCGACGTTCCGCTTGACCAGGGCCAGTGCGATCGGCCCCAGCTCGTGGTGGCGGGCGGACGTCGTGATGAAGCCCAGCTGCCGGCCCTCGGCGCCGTCCGCGGCGAGCCGCACCGGTGTGCCGTGTCCGGGCAGGAGCACCTCGCTGCCGTCGAGGTGCAGGAAGACCAGCCGCCGCGGCGGCTTGCCCAGGTTCTGCACCCGGGCCACGGTCTCCTGACCGCGGTAGCAGCCCTTCTGGAGGTGGACGGCGGTGCCGATCCAGCCCAGCTCGTGCGGGATGGTGCGGTGGTCGGTCTCGAAGCCGAGGCGCGGGCGGTGTGCCTCGACGCGCAGCGCCTCGTACGCCAGGATGCCGGCCACGGGTCCGTGCCCGGCCGCGTACTTCTCCAGGTCGGCGCGGGGCAGGAACAGATCGCGGCCGTACGCCGTCTCCCGTACCGTCACGCCGTCCGGGACCTCCGCGATGGAGCCGGCCGGCAGATGCACCACGGCGAAGTCCTCGGTCCGGTCGGCGACTTCGACCCGGTAGAAGAACTTCATGGACTCCAGATAGGCGATGAGGTCGCCCTGCGTGCCCGGTTCGGCATGCATCCACACGGTCTCGCCGTCGTCGACGAGATAGAGGGCGTGCTCGATGTGCCCGTTCGCGGTGAGGATCAGGGCCTCGGTGGCCTGTCCCGGGGCGAGTTCGCTGACATGTTGGGTGAGCAGGAGATGCAGCCAGGCCAGCCGGTCGCTGCCGGTGACGGTGACGACGGCGCGGTGCGAGAGGTCGACGAGGCCGGAGCCCTCGGCGAGGGCGCGCTGCTCACGGAACAGGTCGCCGTAGTGCGCGGCGACGCCTTCGTCGCGGCCTTCGGCGGGGACGGCGCCGGGCAGGGACAGCAAGGGGCTCTTCATGCGACCAGCGTACGACGCGATTTAAGACCGACCGGCAGTTGGAGGGTGGGAGAAGGAGCGGGGGCCGGCACGCGCAGCTGCAAGGCGGAGGACTGAGACAGATGGGGTCTCCCCTGCTCGAGCGCAGCCGAGAGCTTGGGGAAGGAGCCATGGCGATGGACGACAACGCGTAGATGCGCGTGCCGGCCCCTGCGACGCCGCTCTCCAGCTGCCGGTCGGCCTAAGACTTGGGGTCGGCCGCGTCGGCCGTCCGGGCCGCACCCTTGGACGCTGCCTTCGCCGTGCAGTCGGCACAGCGGCCGAAGATCGCGAAGTGCTTCATGTCCGTCTCGAAACCGAAACTGCCCTGCAGCTTCGCGGTGAACTCGGCGACGACATCGACATCGGCCTCGATGACGTTCGTACAGTCGCGGCAGACCAGATGGATGTGGTGGTGGCGGTCGGCCAGATGGTACGTCGGTGCCCCGTGCCCCAGATGGGCGTGGCTGACCAGCTCCAGCTCCTCCAGGAGCTCCAGCGTCCGGTAGACGGTGGAGATGTTCACGCCGGACGCGGTCCTGCGCACCTCGGAGAGGATGTCGTCGGGTGTCGCGTGTTCCAGCGTGTCGACGGCTTCCAGGACAAGCTGCCGCTGCGGCGTCAGCCGATAGCCGCGCTGCCGGAGATCGGTCTTCCAGTCGGTGCTCACCACAGGCCCAGTGTAGGACCGGGTGAGCACCTGTCCGCAGCTTTGTGCGAGAGGACCCCGTGAACGGGCCGGGTTACTTGAAGAAGGCGATGCCGTCGTCCGGCAGGTCGCCGAGGCCCTTCGCCATCGCCTCGACCTCTTCCGGGGTGACGACCTTCTTCAGATGCGCCGACATGTACGGACGCAGCTCGACCTCGGGGGTGGCCTTCTCGCCGACCCACATCAGGTCGCTCTTCACATAGCCGTACAGACGCTTGCCACCGTTGTACGGGCCGGAGGCCGCGGTCCGGGCCACCGCGTCGGTGACCAGGTCGATCTGCGGCTTCTGGTCGGCCAGCTCGCCGTACCAGATCTCGATGACGCCCTGGTCGCGGACCATGACGACCTCGACCTTGCGGTGCTTGTCGATGCGCCAGAAGCCGGACTCGGACTCCAGCGGCCTGACCTTCTCGCCCTCGGAGTCGAGCACCCAGGTGTGCGAGACGTACTCCAGGAAGTCCCGGCCGTCGTGGCTGAAGGAGACTTCCTGGCCGAAGTTGCACTGGTCGGCGCCGGGGAAGTCGGAGACACCCGCGCCTGTCCAGTTGCCGAGGAGGAAGGCCAGCGGGACGAGGTCCGGGTGGAGGTCGGACGGGATCTCGATCATGAGCGGCTCAGACGATCTGTGAGGTGGGGGTGACTGCGAACGTGACACATCGGGCGTGAGTGTCACGCTGTCGTGACGGGGGTACCCGCGCGGACGGAGGCAAGGGCGGGGAGGGTCAGCGCTGACCCTGGTACAGCTTCTTCACGGTCACGCCGGCGAAGGCGATAACGCCGACGCAGACCAGGACCAGCAGGGCGGAGAAGAATGCCTCAAGCACGGGAACTCCTTGGAACGAGCGGTATGGCAGCAGTACGGGGCCGGGCCCCAGCCTAATGGGTTGGGGTCCGGCCCGCCGGTTCGGGGTTTGCCCGGGGGCTGCCGAGGGGCAGGTCAGCCCAGCAGCTGGTTCTGCAGGATCAGCGTCTGGTGGAACGGAACGCCGGCGCGGACTCCAGCGCTGGCGCGGACTCGGGCGCGACGGCCGGCCCGGACTCCACCACCGGCCCGGACTCGGCCGCGGGCGCTGCCACCGGCGCGGGTGGCTCGGCGGCGCCGGCCGGCGCCTCTTCCCCGGCGAGCGGCGCGGCCTGCCCGTCAGGAATGGTGTCTTTCGGTTCCAAAAAAGGTCCCCCCACGAGACCTGAGGCGCGAATTCCGTTATCCGCGCACACACCTGACTGCCACCGAAGAGATGAGGTTGCCCGCCCGACGATTACAGTTCGGCATATGCCGAAGAAGCTCGTGATCAAGGTGACTGCCGGTGCCGACTCAGCCGAGCGCTGCTCGCAGGCGTTCACGGTGGCCGCGGTCGCCGTCGCCAGCGGCGTGGAGGTCTCGCTCTGGCTGACCGGGGAATCCTCATGGTTCGCTCTGCCGGGGCGCGCCGCGGAGTTCGAACTGCCGCATGCCGCGCCGCTGCCGGATCTGATCGAGTCGATCCAGGCGGGTGGACAGATCACCCTGTGCACGCAGTGCGCGGCCCGTCGCGACATCACCGAGCAGGACGTCCTGGAGGGCGTACGGATCGCGGGCGCCCAGGTCTTCGTCAGCGAGATCATGGCCGACGACGTCCAGGCCCTCGTCTACTGACGCGCCCGCGCCGTACCCGCTACCGCCGCTTCTTGCCGTCGAGCTCGTCCCACCACTCGTCCGACTTCGGGTCGCCCGACGGATCGTCCCACCAGCGGTCCTCCGGGCCCCGGCGGTTGGCGACCATGGCCGCGATGGGCGGGATGACCATGGCGACAACACACATCGCTATCGCGGCGGGCATCGACCACAGCCTGACAAAGGCCCAGGCCGATACGAAGAGGACGATGCAGCCGCCCATCATGAGGAAATAGCCGCGACGGCGTCGGGCGTACATGACTCAAGCGTAGGCCCGTTCCCGCCCACGCGAACGGCGCGAAGGGCCGTACCCCGCTTCAGAAGGCGTCCAACCCCCGGGGTACGGCCCTCCGGCCGGCAATGCGTCGCGAGCGCTCCGGGCCGGTCCGGCCGGCGGAGTCCCGCGTTCGGAACTAGACGGCGATCGCGACCTCGGAGAGGCCACCGGTCTGCGCCACGACCGTGCGGTCGGCGCTGCCGCCCGGAACGAGGGCGCGCAGCGTCCACGTGCCCTCGGCCGCGTAGAAGCGGAACTGTCCGGTCGCCGAGGTCGGGACCTCCGCGGTGAACTCGCCCGTCGAGTCCAGCAG
This sequence comes from Streptomyces sp. NPDC048473, assembly GCF_043200155.1. Taxonomy (NCBI): domain Bacteria; kingdom Bacillati; phylum Actinomycetota; class Actinomycetes; order Kitasatosporales; family Streptomycetaceae; genus Streptomyces; species Streptomyces sp. NPDC048473. The sequence goes on along the minus strand of NZ_JBICXE010000015.1, from coordinate 63,418 downwards.
GCGCACGTAACCGGTGACGGGCTCGCCGTCGCGGGTCACGCTGCCCTGGATGGTGGTCTCACCGGGCTTGATGGTCGAAGCGTCGGGGCCGCCGGCCTTTGCTCCACACATGGTGTTCTGTCCTTCTGGGTCGGGGGTCGTGCCGGTCCGGGTCGTGCGGAGTTACTTGTTGGCGCCGAGCTCGATCGGCACACCCACGAGGGAGCCGTACTCGGTCCACGAACCGTCGTAGTTCTTGACGTTCTCCTGGCCGAGCAGCTCGTGCAGCACGAACCAGGTGAGCGCGGAGCGCTCGCCGATACGGCAGTACGCGATGGTGTCCTTCGCCAGGTCGACCTGCTCGTCCTCGTAGAGGGCCTTGAGCTCGTCGTCCGACTTGAAGGTGCCGTCGTCGTTGGCGTTCTTCGACCACGGGATGTTGCGGGCGCTCGGCACGTGGCCGGGGCGCTGGGACTGCTCCTGCGGGAGGTGCGCCGGGGCGAGCAGCTTGCCGCTGAACTCGTCGGGCGAACGCACGTCGACCAGGTTCTGGCTGCCGATCGCCTTCACGACGTCGTCGCGGTAGGCGCGGATCGACTCGTCCTGCGCCTTGGCCTTGTACTCGGTGGCCGGGCGGGACGGGATCTGGTCGCCGTCGACCAGGTCGCGGGAGTCGAGCTCCCACTTCTTGCGGCCGCCGTCGAGCAGGCGGACGTCCTGGTGACCGTAGAGCTTGAAGTACCAGAACGCGTAGGACGCGAACCAGTTGTTGTTGCCGCCGTACAGGACGACCGTGGTGTCGTTGCCGATGCCCTTCTCGGACAGCAGCTTCTCGAAGCCGGCCTGGTCGATGAAGTCACGGCGGACCGGGTCCTGGAGGTCCTTGGTCCAGTCGATCCGGATCGCGTTCTTGATGTGGTTCTTCTCGTACGCCGAGGTGTCCTCGTCGACCTCGACGAGAGCGATCTTCGGGTCGTCGATGTGGGCCTCGACCCAGTCGGCGTCTACCAGGACGTCACTGCGGCTCATTCTGTTCTCCTCCGGGGCAGTCTGCGGCGAGATGGTGCGAGACGGTGCGTGATGCGGATGTGCGGCGGCGCAGGATGCGGCGCACGTGCACAGGCGAGCGGGATGGGCCCCGACATCGGTCGAAGGGCCGGGGGAGTGCGGGGTGCCGAAGGCTCCCGCTCAGACAGTGCGACAGAGCATGGCGGCGACGCGGCACAGGTCCACTGCCCGCCGCTTCGTGAGATCCGCCCGTCCCCGCTGTGGGAGACCGCCAATAGAGCACTGCATGGGACCGATCGTAGGGAGGTACGGGCGGGCATGTCACCGCCGTGTCGTATCCTGAGACACGATCGTCCGTGATGTGAGACACGAGTGGCGTTACGGTGCCCTCGCGCCGGTCCCCCGCCGTCGGCGCCCGTCGGTCATCTGCGGATCGGACGCGTCCGTCTCAATATGTGGCGCACCGGGTGGTTGAAGCACCTACCCCGGCTCGGCGGGACTTATCCGGCGAGCCGTACGTCCGTGCCCACGACCGAGATCTCCAGGCCGTCGGCGGTCGGCTGGATCTTCTGCAGCTTCAGACCGCTGGGCAGACCGCCGACCTCCCGCTCGAAGTCGGTCTTCTTGCGCACCAGACCCTCCAGTCCGGGGATGCCCTCACCCGGCACCTTGTCCGCGTGCACCTTGAGGGTGTGCCCGTCGACCAGGGTGACGGTGGACAGGACACTGCGCGAGAGCGGGTTGCCGAGTACGTCGACCGTGCCGGTCACCTTCACCTTGCCGTCGCCGCCGTACTCGACGACGACGCCGTCGCTGGCGGCCCTGGTCAGGTCCTCGTACGAGATGACGGCGGTGCCGGTGGCCCGGGCTGCGGTGGCGCTGGAGTAGCCGTCGGCCAGCTTCACCTCGTGCAGCGCGGCGTTCATCCGGCTGATCCGGAGCCGGCGGCCGTTGGCGTCGGTCTCGATGCCGGTGATCTTGACGTCGACCTCGTCGAGCTGTGACCCGGCGACCTGCGTCAGGAAGGGAAATCCCTTGATGGAGACGTCCGTCGAGCCGATCGTGGCGCCGGTGACCTGGACCCGCCCCTCGACCTCGGACTCGGCGAAGTACACCGCCACCCGGTCGACGGCGACGAAGATCCCGCCCAGAACCACCACTATGACCAGCAGTATTCGCAGTGCACGCATGCCCGCTCTTCCCCCACCCTGCATCCGGCCGGACCCCTGGCGCCCGTGCGTCCACTCCGGATGCACAGCACGCCCGAGGTGATCGACGAGCGGGAACCCCCCTTCGGTTCCCGGGGGGCGATACCGGTCCGCGCTACGAGATCGCGCGGCCGATCAGATAGACGGCGGGGGCCGCGGCGGTGAGCGGCAGTGCCACACCGGCCGTCATGTGGACGAACCGTGACGGGTAGTCGTAGCTCGCCACCCGCAGCCCGATCAGTGCGCAACCGCCTGCCGCGAGGCCGAGCAGCGCACCCTTCGTACCGAAGTCGGTGAACGCCCCCGCCGCCGCACCGGCGCCCGCGGCGGCGAGCAGCGCCACCACGACCGAGACAGGTCCGGGCAGCGGCAGCGCGCGGACGAGCACGGCGACCGCGACGGCCACCCCGCCCACCGTCACCGCGTCCGGGACCGCCGCGAGGTGTCCGGCGGCCAGGACGGAGAGGGCTGCCGACGCGACAGTGGCCATCAGCCCTTGCATCCGCTCGTCGGCGCTCGCGTGGCTGCGCAGCTGGAGGACCACGGTGAGCAGCACCCAGATGCCGAGGGTGCCGAGGATGGCGGCCGGTCCGTTCTCGCGGCCCGCGGCGAGCAGCGCGATGTCGGCGACGAAGCCACCGGCGAACGCGAGCGCGATGCCCTGCCGGGCCGGCCACATGCCGTTGAGCCGGAACCAGCCGGCCGCGGTCACGGCCTGGAGCAGCACCAGCGGTACGGCCAGGGCGTACGGCCCGATCGCGGCACCGAGGGCGAGCAGCAGCCCGAGTCCCGCGGTGATCCCGGCGGGCTGCATGCCCGGCGCGATGATCGGCGAGCGGCCCTCGGCGCGGGCGCGCTGGGCGTCGGTGATGCGGCTGTTGCCCAGGGTGGTGGGTGCGCTGTACCCGGTGGCGTCGTGCGCGGATGCGGTGGCGCCCGGAGCCGCGTCGGCGGGTACGGCCGCCCGGGCCGGCTCTGCGGCGACGGGCGCGGCCGGGGCCTCGGGAGGCAGCGGGTAGGAGCCGGAGGCGCCCTGCGGCTGCGGATGGGGCGGCAGATAAGCGGTCTCGGCGGCGGCCGGGACGGGCTGCTGCACGGGCTGGGCAGGCTGGATGGTCGGCTGGTACTGGGTGTCCCAGGTCTGGCCCTCCCAGGTCTGTGCGACACCGGGATCCTGCGGGCCGTGTGCCGCAGGTGCGGCGGGCCCCTGCGTGTGTCCTTCGGCCGGCCACACGGGCCCGGGGTTCGCCTGGGGCGTCCGGGGGGCCTGGTTCGGGTCGTACGGGCCGTGCGCCTGCTGCTGGGCTCCGTACGGGGCCTGCTGCCCGTACGACTGCGCGCCGTAGGACTCGCCCCCGTACGACTGCTGACCGTAGGACTGCTCTCCGTACGACTGCGCGCCGTAGGGCTGGTCGCCGTACGCCTGCTCCCCGTACGGCTGCGAGGGCTGCTGCTGTCCGTACGGCTGCGCGGGCTGCGGCTCCTGGCCGTTCAGCGGGTCGCACCCGGGGCCGTACCCGTAGCCCGGGTCCTGTCCGTACGGATGCTGCTGATCGTTGCTGCTCATGTTCTGCGGTTCACCCTCCTGCGAACGGCGGGAGCACCTCGACCGTGCCGCCCTCGGCAAGGCGTACGGTCTCATGACTCCGGGTTCCCACGGGGTCACCATCGATGAGGAACGAGCACCTTTGCAGCACTCGGGTGAGCTCACCGGGGTGCCGTTGGCGCACCGCGTCGAGCGCCTCGGCGAGGGTCGCAGCTGTGTACGGCTCCTCCGCGGTCCCGGCGGCGGCCTTGGCGGCGGCCCAGTAGCGGATCGTTCCCGCAGGCATGGCGGCGCTCCTCTCGTCTCGCATCAGCTGTCCATCATGAATCACGACGCCACCGACCAGTCGCCGATGCGGGTGAGCAAGCTCTCGTCCGCGGCGTTCTCGGCATGACCCATGCCGCGCTCCAGCCACAGCTCGCCGCCGTCGCCCGCCGCGTCCGCCAGCATCCGGGGATGGTCCAGCGGGAAGTACGGGTCCTGGTCGCCGTGCACGATCAGCAGCGGGGCCGGGGCGATCAGCCCGGCCGCCTCGACCGGCGGGAGCGGCACCGGATTCCAGTCGTTGCGATCGATCCGGGTGCGGAATCCGTAGCGCCCGACCAGCCGGCCGGCGGGCCGGGTGACCAGCCAGTGCAGTCGGCGCATCGGAGCCGTGCCCCGGTAGTACCAGCGGGCGGGGGCGCTCACGGCCACCACCGCATCCGCGTGCGCCCCTGTGTGCGCCTCGATGCGCCCCACGCGCTCTGCAACGCCACCGGCTTCCGCGCCGGCCGTTGATCGTCCCGTATACAGCGCCCCGTGCCGCAGCACCACGGAACCGCCCATCGAAAACCCGACGGTCACGACCCGACGGTGTCCGAGCGCCCGCGCCCACTCCACCGCAGCCGCCAGATCCAGCACCTCGCGGTCCCCCACCGTCGACCGCCCGCCGGACCCGCCGTGCCCCCGGAAGGAGAACGTGATCACGGCCGCACGCTGGGCGAACACCCTGGCAGCACGCCGCACCGCGGGCCGGTCCACCGATCCGGTGAATCCGTGCGCGACCACGATCGCAGTACCGTCGAAGGATGTTTCCGCAGCGGCCCCGGCATCTGCCGTACACGGCTCGTACACCGCCTCGATACGGACCCCGTCATCGGTCCGCAATGTGGTGCGCAGGGGACCGGGCGTGATCAAGGGAACAGAAGAACTCGGAAATCGCCCCTCGGACACTGAACTCATGTGGGCTATTCTGCTGGGAAGAGGATCCGGGCAAAGCAGCCCCCGGGTCCTTTTGTGCTTTCCAGGCGTTGTTACGACGACGTTTCCACAAGCTCAGCGGTCCCAGGGCGCGGGATCGCACCCGTAAAACCCGTATGACAGATGTCGTACGGCAAACAGTGCGAAAGCCAGCACGAAACGTACGAAGAAGTGCCGCATACTCCCCCGGGCCCAAGCCCGGGAGTGCCCCTCTCGCAGGGAACGAGGAGGACCGACGTAATGGGCGAGCGAACCGTGCACGATCATCGACCGACGACCCAGGCAGGTGGGCGGCGATGAGTTCACTGCTGCTCCTGACGAATGCCCTTCAACCGTCGACGGAGGTGCTTCCGGCCCTCGGTCTCCTGCTGCACAGCGTGCGGGTGGCACCGGCCGAAGGCCCTGCACTCGTCGACACCCCCGGTGCCGACGTCATCCTGATCGACGGCCGCCGCGATCTGCCGCAGGTGCGGTCGCTGTGCCAGCTGCTGCGGTCCACCGGACCGGGCTGTCCGCTGATCCTCGTCGTGACAGAGGGCGGTCTCGCGGCCGTCACCGCCGACTGGGGCATCGACGACGTACTGCTGGACACGGCGGGACCGGCCGAGGTCGAGGCCCGGCTGCGGCTGGCCACCGGCCGGCAGCAGATCAGCTCCGACGACTCCCCCATGGAGATCCGCAACGGCGATCTGTCGGTCGACGAGGCGACGTACAGCGCGAAGCTGAAGGGCCGGGTCCTGGACCTGACCTTCAAGGAGTTCGAACTGCTCAAATATCTGGCGCAGCACCCGGGCCGGGTCTTCACCCGCGCCCAGCTGCTCCAGGAGGTCTGGGGTTACGACTACTTCGGCGGTACGCGGACGGTCGACGTCCATGTGCGGCGGCTGCGCGCCAAGCTCGGCCCCGAACACGAGTCGCTGATCGGTACGGTCCGCAACGTCGGCTACCGCTTCGTCGCACCGGAGAAGGTGGAGCGTGCCGCCGAGGAGGCCAAGGCGCAGGCCTCGGCGAAGGCGGCCGCCGAACCCGTAACCCGTTCGGAGCAGGGGGCCGTGGCCGAGGTCAGGGAAGAAGCCCCGGTCCGGCCTGCCAACCGGTAGCAGTGACAGGTGGATCAGGCCGGATCAGGGAGCGGGGTCTGGTGCGTGCAGCTGCACGGCGGAGGATCGAGGCAACGCGAGGGGCCCCTGGCCCTTGAGGCCTTGGAGGAGTTGGTGAGTGACGACAACGCCGCAGATGTGCGTGCCGGGCTCCGCGAGCCCGGCCCGGTCCACCTGTCACCCGCTTGGTCCATCCGCGTAGACTGCCGCGCGTGGCCAAGGTGACGCGGGACGATGTGGCGAGACTGGCGGGTACGTCGACCGCGGTCGTCAGCTACGTCATCAACAACGGACCCAGGCCGGTCGCCCCGGCCACGCGCGAGCGGGTACTCGCCGCGATCAAGGAGCTGGGCTACCGGCCCGACCGGGTTGCCCAGGCGATGGCCTCGCGGCGGACCGACCTCATAGGGATGATCGTGCCGGACGCCCGGCAGCCGTTCTTCGCGGAGATGGCGCACGCGGTCGAACAGGCCGCCGCCGAGCGCGGAAAAATGGTGCTCGTCGGCAACTCCGACTACCGCGACGAGCGTGAGGTCCACTATCTGCGGGCCTTCCTCGGCATGCGGGTCTCCGGGCTGATCCTGGTCAGCCAGGGCCCCAGCGAGCGGGCGGCGGCCGAGGTGGAGGCATGGGACGCGCGGGTCGTGCTGCTGCACGAGCGGCCCGAGGCGATCGACGACGTCGCGGTCGTCACGGACGACATCGGCGGCGCCCAGCTCGCCACCCGGCACCTGCTGGAGCACGGCAACGAGTACGTGGCGTGCCTCGGCGGCATGGAGTCGACCCCCGCGGTCGGCGACCCGGTCGCCGACCATGTCGAGGGCTGGCGGCGCGCGATGCACGAGTCGGGGCGCTCGACGGAGGGCCGGCTCTTCCAGGCCCCGTACAACCGCTACGACGCCTATCAGGTGGCGCTGAAGCTGCTCGCGGGGCCGGACAGGCCGCCGGCGATCTTCTGCTCGACGGACGACCAGGCCATCGGTGTGCTGCGGGCCGCGCGCGAGTTGAGGATCGATGTGCCCGGGGAGCTCGCGGTGGCGGGCTTCGACGACGTGAAGGAAGCCGGTCTGACCGATCCGCCGCTGACGACGGTCTTCTCGGACCGCCCGGCGATGGCACGGGCGGCCGTGGACCTGGTGCTCGACGACTCGTTGCGGGTTTCGGGGTCGCGGCGGGAGCGGCTGAAGCAGTTCCCGTCGGCGCTGGTGGTGCGGCGGTCGTGCGGTTGCGGGGAGCCCACGGCCGGGGTGCGCCAGGCCCCGTGATCCGAGGCGGGCCGTAGCCGCGTACTCCCCGGCGGGCCGTACTCCCTCACCCGGCGGGCTGTACTCCCTTATATCGGGCATACGAGGTTCTGCCGGGCTTCTCAGCGCGTGCTCAGGCTTCTCTCATCTTCGCCGGACACGCTCTTAGGCATGACAGAGAGCCAGCGCCCGAGCGGCGAGTACCCGATGTACCCCTCGTACGGCAACGGTGACGCGTCCTACCCGCCGCCGCCGTCCTACCAGCCCGCGCAGCCGATCGCGACGGGCCCCGGAACCACCGTGTGGCCCGGCCAGGGCGGCGCCGACGGACACGGCGGCGGGGACGGCGGCCACGGCTCCGGCCTCCCGCAGCCCGCCCCCGAGCCGGCCGCGCCCCGGCGCCGGGCCGGGCGGCCGGTCGCCCTGCTGGCGGCTGTGGCGATCGCGGCAGCGGTCGTCGGCGGCGGCACCGCCACCTTCATCAGCCAGCTCACCGGCAACGATGCGAACAGCACGGGCAGCGGCGTCGTCCCCGGCACCACTGTCTCGCAGAGCAGCAAGGGCACCGTCGCCGGTGTCGCCCAGGCCGTCTCGCCGATGATCGTCGAGATCAACGCGACCTCGACCGCGGGCGAGTCCACCGGCTCCGGCGTGGTCATCACGTCCGACGGCGAGGTCGTCACCAACAACCACGTCATCTCCGGCGCCTCGTCGGTCAAGGTGACGCTCAGCACGGGCAGGACGTACACCGCGAAGGTTGTCGGCACCGACGCCGACAAGGACCTCGCGCTCATCAAGCTCCAGGGTGCGAGCGGGCTGAAGACGGCCACGCTGGGCGACTCCTCGGCGGTCGCGGTCGGCGACCAGGTCGTCGCGATCGGCTCGCCGGAGGGCCTCACCGGCACCGTCACCAGCGGCATCGTCTCCGCCCTCGACCGCGATGTCACGGTCGCCAAGGAGGACGGCAGCGGCCAGGACCAGGGACAGGGCCAAGGACAGGGCGGGCAGGGCGGCGGCGAGCAGTGGCCGTTCGAGTTCGGCGGTCAGCAGTTCAACGGCGACACCGGCAACTCGACCACCACGTACAAGGCCATCCAGACCGACGCCTCGCTCAACCCCGGTAACTCCGGTGGCGCGCTCATCAATATGAACGGCGAGATCATCGGTATCAACTCCGCTATGTACTCGGCGAGTTCGTCCGACGGATCCAGCAGCGCCGGCGCGGGCAGCGTGGGCCTCGGCTTCGCGATCCCGGTGAACACACTCAAGGCCGACCTCGACACCCTGCGGGCCGGCAACAGCTCCTGAGGAGACAGCCATGCACCACCCCACACACACGCCCACCGGCCCGGCCGACCTGGCCCTGCCCCTCGCCGTCGTAACGGAACTGGCTGCGCGCGGAACTGCCGAGCCGCCCCGCGCCCCGGAGGTGCGTACCGCCGCAAGCCGCAAGCGCCGGGCCGCGCGACGACGTGCCGCGGCCGTGCGAGGCTGAGAGCAGCCCGAAACGCCCGGAACGAGAAGAGGACAACGAGCGATGAGCCCCGGCGAAGACGATCCGCAGCGCATCCTGATCGTCGACGACGAGCCCGCCGTGCGTGAGGCCCTGCAGCGCAGCCTCGCGTTCGAGGGGTACGGCACCGAGGTCGCCGTCGACGGCCTCGACGCCCTCGCCAGGGCCGAGTCGTACGCCCCCGACCTCATCGTCCTCGACATCCAGATGCCGCGGATGGACGGGCTGACGGCGGCCCGCCGGCTCCGCTCCGCGGGCACCACCACACCCATCCTGATGCTCACCGCCCGCGACACCGTCGGCGACCGGGTCACCGGCCTCGACGCGGGCGCCGACGACTACCTGGTCAAGCCCTTCGAACTGGACGAGCTCTTCGCCCGCATCCGGGCCCTGCTGCGCCGCAGCTCGTACGCGGCCGCGGCGGGTGGCGGCGTCCCCGACGACAATGTGCTGGCCTTCGCCGATCTGCGGATGAACCTGGCCACCCGCGAGGTCACCCGGGGCACGCGCCGGGTCGAGCTGACCCGTACCGAGTTCACCCTGCTGGAAATGTTCCTGGCACACCCGCGCCAGGTGCTGACCCGTGAACAGATCCTCAAGGCGGTGTGGGGCTTCGACTTCGAACCGAGCTCCAACTCCCTGGACGTGTACGTGATGTACCTGCGCCGTAAGACGGAGGCGGACGGCGAACCGCGCCTCGTGCACACGGTGCGGGGGGTCGGTTACGCACTCCGCTCCGGCGGCGGTGACGGATGACCGAGACCCTGCACCGGCTCCGCGCCCTGCCGCTGCGGACCCGGCTCGCGCTGCTGGTGGCGACGGCGGTGGCGGTCGCGGTGGCGGCGGTCGCGGCGGCCTGCTGGATCGTGACGCGGGCGCAGCTGGAGCATCAGCTGGACGCCTCGCTGCGCAGTTCCAAGGTCGACGGAAAGTACCTGACGTCCCTGTACGCCTACTGCCGGGGCACCAACCCGCTGCCACCCCCGTCTTTCACCGGGTACACCGTCCAGCTCGTCGACTCCCAGGGCACGGTGTGCATCTCCCCCAAAGCGGAGGCGCTCTCCGTAAGCCCCGCCGATATCGCGGTGGCCGAAGGGCACCAGCCCTACGCCCTGCACTCGACGAGGACCGACGACGGGAAGAAGGTGCGCGTCTACACCTCGCCGCTGCTGCAGAGTGCCCCTGCTCCCGGTGGGACGACGGGCAACATCGCCGTCTCCCTCGCCCGCCCGATGAGCGAGATCGACGCCCCGCTCTCCACCCTCGCCTGGGTCCTCCTGGCCGTCTCCGGCGTCGGTGTCGTCGGTGCGGGCGCGGCCGGTCTCTGGGTCGCCCGCACCGGTCTGCGCCCCGTCGACGAGCTCACCGAGGCGGTGGAGCATGTCGCCCGCACCGAGGACCTCACCGTACGCATCCCGGTCGAGGGCGAGGACGAGATCGCCCGGCTTTCCCGCTCCTTCAACTCGATGACCGCTTCCCTCGCCAGCTCCCGCGACCGCCAGGCCCAGCTGATCGCGGACGCGGGCCACGAACTGCGAACGCCCCTCACCTCACTCCGTACCAACATCGAACTCCTCGCCCGCAGCGACGACACCGGCCGGGCCATCCCGCCGGACGACCGCAGGGCCCTGATGAAGTCGGTCAAGGCACAGATGACCGAGCTGGCCTCGCTCATCGGCGACCTCCAGGAACTGGCCCGCCCCGACGCGGCGGACCCCGGCCCGCTCCAGGTCGTCGCCCTGCACGACATCGCGGACACGGCCCTGGAACGCGCCCGTCTGCGCGGCCCCGAGCTGACGATCAGGGCGGACCTGACGCCCTGGTACGTACGGGCCGAGCCGGCCGCGCTGGAACGGGCGGTGGTCAACGTCCTGGACAACGCGGTCAAGTTCAGCCCGTCCCGCGGCACGATCGAGGTCGCACTGCGCGACGGCGAACTGACGGTACGGGACCACGGACCCGGCATCCCCGCCGAGGAACTCCCCCACGTCTTCGAACGCTTCTGGCGCTCTCCGTCCGCCCGCCAGCTCCCCGGCTCGGGCCTGGGCCTGTCGATCGTCGCCCGCACGGTCCAGCAGTCGGGCGGCGAGGTCACCCTGCGCCCGGCGGAGGGCGACGGCACCGTGGCGTCGATCAGACTGCCGGGGGCGCCGCAGCCGCCGCCGGGGCTGTGAGCCAGGGGCGCTCAGGCCCCGGGGTTGTGCCGGATCAGCGACTCCACCAGGCCTGACCGGGTGGCGGGGAAGTCCAGCGGGACGATGCCGAGCCCGGTCCAGCCGGCCGCCTCGGATCCGTCCAGGAACGACTGCACCTGCGGGTTGAGGCGGTCCGCGTTCCAGCGCGGCGGCATCAGGGCCGCGGTGCTGACGTAGTTCATGTACAGCTTCCCGGGCTGCTGGGCGGCCTTGCGGAACTGGGCCTCGATCTTGGGGTACTTGGCGAACGGCTCCGCCATGTAGTCGTCCTGGATGTCGAAGAGCGCGGAGTCGGCGTACCGGACGCCGGGCAGCCCGCCGTTGTCGGCGAGCAGCACGACCTTGCCCCGCGCCTCGCCCAGCGAGGGCAGCGCCGAATCGATGCGGAACAGCGGCCGCCACCCCTTGCTGTCGAGGTAGAGGTCGAAGATCCGCCGGAACTCGGCGTCGCTCTCCTCGGAGTACTCCTGCTTGACCCGCATCAGCACGGTCTCGGTGGGCCGCTCGGCCAGGAAGTCCCAACAGGCGCCGAGCACATCGCCGAACATCAGGTTCTGGTACGAGGCCCCGTGGTGGATGGCGAACGAGTCACCGGTGACCCGGCACCGTACGTCGAGGAAGCGCAGCCCGCTGTTCAGCTGCTCGGCGATGGTGGTGTTCTGGCACTCGGTCCAGGGGCCGCCGTAGCGGGCGCCGGAGTCGTGCGATCCGGGGATCGTGAGGCGTTGCAGCGCGGTGGCGTCGGGAATGGCGCCCATCCAGTCCTGGGTGGTGAGGACTTGGCGGGACACGGCGGTGGCGGGCGCCGCACCGACGAGGATGGTGGCGGTGGCGGCGAGGGCGCCGGTGAGGAAGTTCCGGCGGGTAGCGGTGTACGGGCTCATGCGGGAGTGCCTCCGTCTGCCGTGGGGGGTCAGCCCTGGGATTATGACGGGTGCACGTCACTACCGGAACAGGGCGGCAGAACGGGAAAAGGACAGCTTCGGAGGTGGGCCGGTGCGATCATCGGCCGGATGAGAACCTGCGTCTTCTGCCAGATCGTTTCCGGCCGACTGCCCTCCCACCGTGTCCTGGAGGACGATCACACCGTGGCGTTCCTCGACATCGCGCCGGCCTCTCCGGGCCACACCCTGGTCGTCCCGCGCGAGCACGCCCGGGACATCTGGGAGATCTCCGAGGCCACGCACGGGCATGTCGCCCGCATGGTGCACCGAGTCGCCGCTCTGCTGAACACGGCACTCGCCCCCGACGGCGTGAACATAGTCCACTCCACCGGTGCGGCCGCCTCGCAGGAGGTCTTCCACTTCCACGCCCATGTGGTGCCGCGCCGGCACGGCGACGACCTGCACCCGATGTGGAATTCCCGGCCGGCCCCGGGCCAGGAGCTCGAACAGGTCCTGGAGCGGGTCGCCGCGGTTCGGTAGGGGCACTCGCGGGCCGGCGGAAACGCGAGTGGGGCGGTGGGCCCGCCGGCCCACCGCCCCACTCGCTCACCCGCGTACGGGAGTTACTGGATGACCGTGATCCGGTCCGTCGCCGGCGGGGCCAGCGGCGCGGCGGCCGTCGAGTGGGCCGCCAGGTAGGCGTTGAAGAGGTCCAGGTCGGACGCGCCGACCAGCTTGTTGGTGCCCTGGCCGAGCGCCGCGAAGCCGTCGCCGCCGCCTGCCAGGAACTCGTTCATCGCGACGCGGTAGGTCTTCGCCGGGTCGATCGCCGCACCGTTCAGCTCGATGGTGTCGGTGACCACGCGGCCCGCGCCCGTCTTCGTCATGTCCAGGGTGTACGTGAGGCCCTTGGACACCTGAAGGATCTTCGGGCTGGCCTCGTTGGAGCCGCTGACCTGCTGCTGGAGCGCGGTGACCAGCTGGGCGCCGGTCAGGTCGACGACGTTCATCATGTTGGTGAAGGGCTGCACGGTGAACGACTCCCCGTACGTCACGACCCCGTCGCCCTCACTGCCGGTCGTCTTGTACACCAGGTCCGCGCGGATACCGCCCGGGTTCATGAAGGCGACGACCGCCCCGCCCTTGTCCGCCGGGGCCAGGCCCTCCAGCTGGGCGTCCGCGATCAGGTTGCCGAGCGGCTTCTCCGGGGCCGTGGAGCCGCGGCCGTTGATGTCGGCGGTGATGTAGCCCTGCGGCTTGTTCGAGATGGGTGCCGCGAGGGTGTTCCAGCGGGCGATCAGGGCCGTCATGTCGGTGGCCTTGGGCTGGTCCCGGCTGACGATGTGGTTCGCCGACTTCGGGTTCGAAGCACCGGCCGACTTCACCGACGTACGGACGATGTCCTTGGTGCGGCGGTCGTACGTGAGGGTCGTGTCGGTGTAGAGCTTGCCGAACGACGCCGCCGAGGTGACCATGCGCGGGTTGCCCGCCGGGTCCGGGATCGTGCACACGTACGCCTGGTGGGTGTGGCCCGTGACCAGCGCGTCGACCTTCGGAGTGATGCCCTTGGCGATGTCGACGATCGGCCCGGAGATGCCGTCACCGGCGCCGGGGCTGTCGCAGTCGTAGTTGTACGAGCCGGAGGCCGGCACCCCGCCCTCGTGGATCAGCGCGACGATGGACTTGACGCCCTGCCGGTCCAGCTCCTTGGCGTACTTGTTGACCGTCTCGATCTCGTCGTGGAACTTCAGGCCCTTGACGCCGTTGGCCGTGACGATGTTCGGCGTGCCCTCCAGGGTCACCCCGATGAAGCCGATCTTGACGCCGTTCTTCTTCCACACCGTGTACGGCTTGAGGATCGGCTTGCCGGTCTTCTCGCTCGTCACATTGGCGGCGAGGTAGGGGAAGTCGGCGCCCTCGAACTTCTTGTCCTTCTCGTAGCACCCCTCGACCGGGTGGCAGCCGCCGTTCTGGAGGCGGGCCAGCTCGGTGGCGCCCTCGTCGAACTCGTGGTTGCCGACGGCCGTCACATCGAGGTCGATCTTGTTGAGCGCCTCGATGGTCGGCTCGTCGTGGAAGAGACCGGACAGCAGCGGGCTCGCGCCCACCATGTCGCCACCGGCCGCGGTGATCGAGTACGGGTGGCCCTTGCGCGCGGTACGCAGCGAGGACGCGAGGTACTCGACACCACCGGCCGGAATCGCCTTGGTCGTGCCGTCGGCCTGCGTCTCGGTGACCGTGCCCGCCGAGCCGGCCGGCGGCTCCAGGTTCCCGTGCAGGTCGTTGAAGGACAGCAGCTGTACGTCGACGGTACGGGCCGGCTTGTGGTGGCCGTGCCCGTGCCCATGGCCGCGGTCATGGGCGTCTGCCGGCATCGCGGCGACGAGCGCGCCGACGGTGGCCAGCCCGGCCGCGGTGGCGAGCATCCGCCGGGACGCACGGTTCTTCTGCGGTGTCGCTGACATCGGTCCCCTTGTGAGTTCAGCGGGAGGTCTGAGAGTGGTGGCGAGTCTGGAGACTTCGTGCGGCAGCCTAGAGTCAACGCGCGTAGCGCGACAGGTGTTCGGGGTTACGAACTGGTTGCCATGCGGTCGGTATCGGGGCCAACTCCCATACATCACCCGCATGGAGTACATATGCAGGCAGGAACGTCACGGCATGCATGGCTGCCGGAAGCGTGCTCACCGGGCTCGGCTTCGGGTTCGCCTTCGTCGGCCGCCAGTACCCCATCACCGTGGGAACGAAGAAGTTCCGTATCGACCTGCTCTTCCACCACTTCAAACTGCACCGCTTCGTGGTGATCGAGCTGAAGACCACCGAGGCTCACCCCTCACACCTCGGACAGCTCGGCTTCTGTGTCGGTACGGTGGATCGCTTCCTTCGCGACCCGGAGCGTGATGCCCGGACTCTTGGCAATCTCATCGCGGAGAGCCGGGACGAGACGACCGTCGAGTTCGCCCTTCAGCTGCAGAACCAGCCACTCGCGGTCAGCACCTACGCGGCCCTTCCATCGGGGGTACGGGAGCTGATGCCCAGCTCGGACGACCTGTCCCGCATTGCCCGCGAGGCGCTCCACCCCACCCCGGGTAGCGACTGAGCGCGGTCCGAACGCCGCTCGAACAAATGGGGCGACAGCTTGTTGCCCGATTGTCCAGCGGGCCGTTGGACAATCGGGCGCCCCCACAACACCCCTCACCCCCCGTACGCTCGTACACATGACGACTGACGTACCTCTCCCCGCCCCCGGACGCGAGATCCAGACGCTCGACGCGCTCTCCCCCGAACAGGCCGGAGCCGTATCCGATCTGCTCGCCGAGGCGGGCCGGTCCGACGGCAGGCAGGCCGTGTCCGAGCAGGGGCGGCTGCAGTTGCGGGGCGGGCGGCGTGAGGGAGTGCGGCATCTGCTGCTCACCAGTGGGCCGACCCTGGTCGGGTATGCGCAGCTGGAGGACACCGACCCCGTCGAGGCGCCGGCCGCCGAGCTGGTCGTGCATCCGGCGCACCGCGGGCAGGGGCACGGGCGGGCGCTGGGTGCGGCGCTGCTCGCCGTGACCGGGAAGCGGCTGCGGGTGTGGGCGCACGGCGGGAAGTCCGCGGCCCGGCATCTCGCGCAGGTCCTCGGCCTCTCCCTCTTCCGCGAACTGCGGCAGCTGCGGCGCCCGTTGAGCCCGCTGGACATCGCGGAGCCGGTACTGCCGCCCGGCGTCACCGTCCGCACGTTCGTGCCCGGCGAGGACGACGCCGCCTGGCTCGTGGTGAACCGTGCCGCCTTCGCCCACCACCCCGAACAGGGTTCGCTGACCCAGCGCGACCTGGACGACCGCAAGGCGGAGCCCTGGTTCGACCCGAAGGGGTTCTTCCTGGCCGAGCGCGACGGCGAGCTGATCGGCTTCCACTGGACGAAGGTGCACGCCGATGAGCACCTCGGCGAGGTGTACGTCGTCGGCATCCGGCCCGACGCGCAGGGCGGCGGGCTCGGCAAGGCGCTCACCGCGATCGGGCTGCGCCACCTGGCCGCCGAGGGGCTGCCGACCGCGATGCTCTACGTCGACGCGGACAACAAGGCGGCCCTGACCGTCTACGAGCGGATGGGCTTCGCCACGCACGAGGTGGACCTGATGTACCGCACGGAGTCCTGAGCAGGCACGCGGCTCACCCGGGGGCGGTGTCGCTTGACGCCGCCCCTTCTTTACGCCACCCTTCCACTACTTCATTAGTGAAAGGGGTGAACATGGCAGAGTCCGCAGCGGTCGAATACCGCATCGACCGGCGCAGCGGCGTCGCCACGTACCTCCAGATCGTCCAGCAGACCAAACAGGCCCTGCGCCTCGGCCTGCTGGAGCCCGGTGACCGGCTGCCCACCGCACGCGAGGTCGTCGAGGCCACCGCCATCAACCCGAACACCGTGCTCAAGGCCTACCGGGAGCTGGAGCGCGAGGGCCTCGTCGAGGCCCGGCGCGGGCTCGGCACCTTCGTCACACGGACCCTCGGCGGCGCTGCCGCCGCCGACGACGCGCCGCTGCGCGCCGAGCTCGCCGACTGGGCCCGCCGGGCCCGCGCGGC
Source organism: Streptomyces sp. NPDC048473 (assembly GCF_043200155.1). Classification (NCBI taxonomy): domain Bacteria; kingdom Bacillati; phylum Actinomycetota; class Actinomycetes; order Kitasatosporales; family Streptomycetaceae; genus Streptomyces; species Streptomyces sp. NPDC048473. Next base: position 46,936 of record NZ_JBICXE010000015.1, on the reverse strand, counting down.
CGGACTGGAGAAGGACGACGTGAGCGCGCTCTTCACCGCCGTACTGGACAAGACTTTCGAGGGGGATCAGGCCGGATGACAGGCGCTGCGATCGAGGCCATCGGCCTCGGCATGAAGTACCGGAGCAGGGGCGGGGGCTGGGCGCTGCGCGACTGTTCGTTCCGGCTGCCCACCGGGCGCGTGTGCGCCCTCGTCGGCCCCAACGGTGCGGGCAAGTCCACTCTGCTCGCCCTCGCGGCGGGCTTCCTGCGGCCGGCGGAGGGCACGGTACGGGTGCTGGGCGGGGCGCCCGGCCAGGCGCGGGCCCGGATGGCCTTCGTGGCCCAGGACAAGCCGCTGTACCCGCAGTTGACGGTCGCCGCGACGCTCTGGGCGGGCGCCGAGCTGAATCCCGCCACCTGGGACCAGGACACCGCCGAGCGCATCGCCGGGGAGCTCCCGCGCGACGCCGCGGTCCGCAGCCTCTCCGGCGGCCAGCGCACCCGGCTCGCACTGGCCCTCGCCCTCGGCAAGCGGCCCGAACTGCTCCTGCTGGACGAACCGATGGCCGACCTCGACCCCCTCGCCCGCCACCAGCTGATGGGCGCGCTGATGGCCGAGGCCGCCGAGCGCTCCACCACCATCGTGATGTCCTCCCACATCCTCACCGAGCTGGAGGGCGCCTGCGACTACCTCCTGCTCGTCGACGGCGGCCGGGTCCGCCTCGGCGGCGAGACGGACGACCTCCTCGCCGCGCACACCCTGCTCACGGGCCCTGTACGGGACACCGCCCCGCACACCGTCGTCGAGTCCCGCACGGCGGGGCGTCTGCAGACCGCACTGGTACGGAGGCAGGGCCCCGTGGACGCCACCGTCTGGGAGGCCGCGGAGCCCTCGCTGGAGGAGCTGCTGCTGGCGCATCTGCGGTCGCCGCAAGCGCCCGCTCTGCTGACGCCGAGTGCCGAGGCCGGCAGGGAGGTGGCGGCCGTATGAGCACGATCGCCTTGCGCGGCCCGGCCCGCGTCGTCCTCGCCCAGCACCGGCGGGCCCTTCAGCTCCTGGGCGCACTCCCCGTCCTGGTCGTCGTCGCTCTGGTCGGCGCCTGGCTGTGGACCGACCATGTCGCGGACGCCTTCGCCGCGACGGGCTGCTCGGTCCAGCACACCGTGCCCAGCTGCGGTGACACGGTGAACGACTTCCTCGACCGCCAGTCGTGGATGAGAGAGGTCCTCAACTGGTCCGGCCTGCTGATGATGGTTCTCCCCGCGTTCATCGGGATCTTCGTGGCGGGCCCGGTGATCGGCCGCGAGATGGAGAGCGGCACGTACAGGCTGGCGCTGTCCCAGTCCGTGGCACCCGCCCGCTGGCTCGCCGCCAAGCTCGCCGTGCCCGCCGTCGTGACACTGGCCTCCGTCTCCGTGCTGTCGGCCGCCTGCGCCTGGGCCGGGACACGGGAGAACGCGATACACCACCCGCTGGAGCGGTACGACCGTACGGTGTACGGCTCGATGGGCACCGTCCCCGTCGGATACGCACTGTGCATGCTGGCTCTCGGCGCGCTCGCCGGGCTGGTGCTACGGCGCACCGTCGCCGCGATGGTCGCGACCGTGATCGGATACGGCGCGCTGATGCCCGCCCTGAACACCGTGCGCGACGATCTGTGGCCGGCCCTGACGCGCACGTTCCCGGCAGGGAGCGTCGGCCCCCTCCCCGACGGGGCCGCAGAAGCCGGACGGGGCTGGCTGACCAGCGGCGGCAAAAGGCTGCCCGCCCCCTCCGATGTGTGCCTGAACTCGCCCGCCGACCTCGACAAGTGCCTGGTCGACCACGGCATCACCCGCGCCTACGTCGACTACCACCCCGCCTCGCACTTCTGGCCGCTCCAGCTCGTCGAGACCGGCATCCTGCTCGCCCTGGCCGCGCTCGCCGTCGCCGTCGCCTTCCGGGTGCTGCGCCGCCGTCACGGCTGAAACCCGCTCCAGGTTCCGTTCCGGGCCCCTGCGCGGGGCCCGGAACGGTTCGTGCGGCGTATCCGCGCACCCGCACACCGCTTCCTGCACGTCATGTCGCCGTTACCGGCCATTCAGAGAGGCTTGCGACCCTCTCAGGATGCAGCCAGCTGTGCCGACCCCCCGCAACGGGAGAAATCCCGGCGGAGACCGTGCGAACCACACAAACCGTGAGTTCCCCGCGATCTCCGCACCCTCCGGCGCGCCCTCGGAGCCCCCGACGCGGAAGAATGGGGCCATGAGCCAGCAGCCCAGCTCCGAGGTCCCGGTCCAGCCCACCGTGCAGCCGTCGGTCGGCTCGCTCGCCGCGCACCGGCCGCACGCCGTCGCCTCGTCGGCGTCCAACGGCGCCACGCTGTCGACCCGCGCCGACCTCGATCCCGACATCGACGCCGACGTCGACGCGTACGAACCCGATGTCGACGGCAACGAGCTGCCCCACGGCCGTTTCCTGGACCGCGAACGCAGTTGGCTCGCGTTCAACGAACGGGTGCTCGAACTGGCCGAGGACCCGGCGACGCCCCTCCTCGAACGGGCTAATTTCCTCGCCATCTTCGCCTCCAACCTGGACGAGTTCGTCATGGTCCGGGTGGCCGGGCTGAAGCGCCGTATCGCCACCGGCGTCGCCACCCGCTCCGCCTCCGGACTCCAGCCCCGCGAGGTCCTCGACCAGATCTGGACCCGCTCGCGCGAACTCATGGCCCGGCACGCCGCCTGCTACCAGCAGGACATCGCCCCCGCCCTGTCCGACGAGGGCATTCAGCTGATCCGCTGGCCCGAGCTGACCGAGAAGGAACAGGCCCGCCTGTTCACCTTCTTCCGGCAGCGCGTCTTCCCCGTGCTGACGCCACTGGCCGTCGACCCGGCGCACCCCTTCCCCTACATCTCGGGTCTCTCGCTCAACCTCGCCGTCGTCGTACGCAACCCGGTCAGCGGCCACCGCCACTTCGCCCGGGTCAAGGTGCCGCCGCTGCTGACCCGCTTCCTGGAGGCGTCGCCGCAGCGGTACGTGCCCATAGAGGACGTCATCGCCGCCCACCTCGAAGAGCTCTTCCCGGGCATGGAGGTCCTCGCCCACCACATGTTCCGGGTCACCAGGAACGAGGACCTGGAGGTCGAGGAGGACGACGCCGAGAACCTCCTCAAGGCCCTGGAGAAGGAGCTCATGCGGCGCCGCTTCGGCCCGCCGGTCCGCCTGGAGGTCGAGGAGTCCATCGACCCGTACGTGCTGGACCTGCTGGTACGCGAGCTGAAGGTGTCCGACGCCGAGGTCTACCCGCTGCCCGGACCGCTCGACCTCACCGGACTCTTCGGCATAGCGTCCCTGGACCGGCCCGAGCTGAAGTTCCCCAAGTTCATCGCGGGCACCCACCGCGATCTCGCCGAGGTCGAGTCCGCCTCCGCGCCCGACATCTTCGGCGCCCTGCGCGAGCGCGACGTACTCCTGCACCACCCGTACGACTCGTTCTCCACCTCCGTCCAGGCGTTCCTGGAGCAGGCCGCGAGCGACCCCGACGTCCTCGCCATCAAGCAGACCCTGTACCGGACTTCGGGCGACTCACCGATAGTGGACGCCCTCATCGACGCCGCCGAATCCGGCAAGCAGGTCCTCGTACTCGTCGAGATCAAGGCCCGCTTCGACGAGCAGGCCAACATCAAGTGGGCGCGCAAGCTGGAGGAGTCCGGCTGCCATGTGGTCTACGGGCTCGTCGGCCTCAAGACCCACTGCAAGCTCTCGCTCGTCGTCCGCCAGGAGGGCGACACACTGCGCCGCTACTCGCACGTCGGCACCGGCAACTACCACCCCAAGACAGCCAGGCTGTACGAGGACCTCGGCCTGCTGACCGCCGACCCGCAGGTCGGCGCGGACCTCTCCGACCTCTTCAACCGGCTCTCCGGCTACTCCCGCCGCGAGACCTACCGCCGCCTCCTGGTCGCCCCGAAGTCTCTGCGCGACGGGCTGATCGCCCGTATAAACAAGGAGATCACGCACCATCGGGCCGGGCGCAGCGCCTACGTCCGCATCAAGGTCAACTCGATGGTCGACGAGGCGATCATCGATGCCTGCTACCGGGCCGCGATGGCGGGCGTACCGGTGGACATCTGGGTACGCGGCATCTGCGCGATCCGCCCCGGCGTCGCCGGCCTCTCCGAGAACATCCGGGTCCGCTCGATACTGGGCCGCTTCCTCGAACACTCCCGGGTCTTCTCGTTCGGCAACGGCGGCGAACCCGAAGTGTGGTTCGGCAGCGCCGACATGATGCACCGCAACCTCGACCGCCGGATCGAAGCACTGGTCCGGGTCACCGACCCCGCCCACCGCGCCGCGCTCAGCCGGCTCCTGGAGACCGGCATGGCCGACACCACCTCCTCCTGGCACCTCGGTTCCGACGGGAACTGGACCCGGCACGCCACGGACGCGGACGGCCAGCCGCTGCGGCACGTACAGGAAATGCTCATTGACGCCCGGAGGCGCCGGCGTGCGACGCCATGACCACCAGACGACGCAGGCGGACCTTACGGCAGGGGCGGTGCTCGCGCCCTACCTGCAGGAGCAGGCCGCCGAATTCCTGCGCAGCCTGCGCCTGCACCGCGAGAACAGCGCCCCCACGGACGCCGGAACCCACGCCGCCGAGGAAGCCTCCGGTGCGCTGCGCCGCTCTTCCCGCCGGATCGGCGGCACGCTGCACACCTTCCGGGCGGCGCTGGACGCGGCCTGGGCCGAGCAGCTCCGTACGGAACTGGCCTGGCTGTCGGGCACCCTGGCCCGGGAGCACGCCTACGCGACCCGGCTGAACCGGCTCCTCGAAGCGCTGCACGCCCTGTCCGGCACCTCGCTGCCCGCCGCCCGTACGGGCTCCGGCTCCGATGCCGCCGGTGCCAAGGAGCGCGCCGCCCTCGGCGTCGGCGCGGCCCGGGCCGGGGCGCTGCTCGAACGGCAGCTGACCCTCGCCCGGACCCGCGCCCACTCCGCGGCGCTCCAGGCGCTCGGCTCCTCCCGCTTCCACGCGGTGGCCGACGCCGTCGCGCTGCTCGCCTCCGAGGTGCCGCTCGCCGCGGCGGCCACGGCTCCGGCCGAGGAGATGCTGCACGGGCCCGCCGACCGGGCCGAACAGCAGCTGCTCGGTGCGGTGGCCGCGCTCCCGTCGGACGAGGCGGTCGAGCCGTACAACGAGGCGCAGGACGCGCCCTGGCACCGGACCCGGCTGCTGCTGCGGCTGCACCGGTACGCCCACGAGGTGGTACGGGGCGCCCCCGACCCGGTCCTGGCCGCGCCGGGGCTCGCGCTCGATCTGCACCGGGATGCGGCGGAGGCGGCCGCGGCGGCGGCATCGGCGGCCCGCACGCCCCGGATCGCGCCCGCGACCGCGTACGCCCTGGGGGTGCTCCACGCCGATCAGCGGCACGAGGTGGAGGCGGCGCGCAGCGTGTTCCGGGAGAGCTGGCCGTACGCGACCGCGGCGGTGATCGCACCGTGAGCGGGCCGGTACGCGACCGCGGTGGTGATCGCACCGTGAGCGGGCCGGTACGCGACCGCGGTGGTGATCGCACCGTGAGCGGGCCGGTACGCGACCGCGGTGGCAAACGCGCCGTGAGCGAGCCCGTGCTCGCCGCGGGGTGCGTGCTGTGGCGCCGGCCGGAGCGCTCGGGCGAGCTGGAGGTCTGCCTGGTCCACAGACCTCGTTACGACGACTGGTCGCATCCGAAGGGCAAGCTGAAGCGCGGCGAGTCCGCGCTGGACGCCGCCCGGCGCGAGGTCCTGGAGGAGACGGGCCACCACTGCGCACCGGGTGCCCCGCTGCCCACGGTCCGGTACGCCGTGAACGGGCGCCCCAAGGAGGTCACCTACTGGGCGGCCGAGGCGACCGGCGGCTCCTTCGTACCGAACGCAGAGGTCGACCGGGTGAGCTGGCTCTCCCCGGCGGCGGCCCGGACCCGCCTCACCCAGCCCCACGACCGGGATGTGCTGGACGCCTTGCTCGCCGGCCTGCCGAGCACCTGACCGGGCCCCAGAACCGCACCGTCCGACACGGTTCACCTCCCGTTCACTCTCTCCCGTAAACCGCTTCACCTGTTCTGCCTAACTTCGGCTGTGCACGGTGCGCGGCGCAACGCCGCAGCACCCACCACATCGCACGCCGTCGTAGAACGAAAAAGACCTCGGCGGCTCCTGGAAGGAACACCCGAAAAGTGAAGCTTCAGCGCAAGAACCGGCTTCGTGCCACCGCGCTCGGTGCCCTCGCCGTCTCCGGCGCCCTGGTCCTCACGGCGTGCGGTTCGGACAACAACAGCGACGGGTCCACCGGCGGCAACGGCGGCAAGACGAACGCCGCGTCGAACATCAAGTGCGACGACGCCAAGGGCCAGCTGCTCGCCTCCGGCTCCAGTGCGCAGAAGAACGCCATGGACCTCTGGGTCAAGAACTACATGGCCGGCTGCTCGGGCGTCGAGGTCAACTACAAGGGGTCCTCCTCCGGTGACGGCATCATCGCCTTCAACCAGGGCACGGTCGGCTTCGCCGGTTCCGACTCGGCGCTGAAGCCCGAAGAGGTGGCCGACTCGAAGAAGATCTGCAAGGGCGGCCAGGGCATCAACCTCCCGATGGTCGGCGGCCCGATCGCCATCGGCTTCCACCTGGAGGGTGTCGACAGCCTCACGCTGGACGCCCCCACCCTCGCCAAGATCTTCGACGGCAAGATCAAGAAGTGGAACGACCCGGCGATCGCCAAGCTCAACAGCGGCGCGAAGCTCCCGGACAAGGCCATCCAGGCCTTCCACCGCACCGAGGACTCCGGCACCACCCAGAACCTCGGCAAGTACCTGGGCGCAACCGCCCCGAGCGACTGGAAGTACGAGGCCGAGAAGAAGTGGCCGGCCCCCGGTGGCCAGGCCGCGTCCGGCTCGGCCGGTGTCGCCGCCCAGGTGAAGCAGGTCGACGGCGCGATCGGCTACTTCGAGCTCAGCTACGCCACCTCGCAGTCGATCTCCACCGTCGACATCAACACCGGTGGCTCCGCCCCGGTCAAGGCGACCCCGGAGAACGCCTCCAAGGCCATCGCCGCCGCCAAGATCAAGGGCACCGGCAAGGACCTGGCGCTCGACCTCGACTACACCACCAAGGCCGAGGGTGCGTACCCGATCGTCCTGGTGACGTACGAGGTCGTCTGCGACAAGGGCAACAAGGCCGAGACCCTGTCCACGGTCAAGTCCTTCCTGAACTACACCGCCGGTGACGACGGCCAGAAGCTCCTCACCGACGCCGGTTACGCGCCGATCCCGACCGAGATCAACGCGAAGGTCCGCGAGACCATCGCCTCCCTCTCGTAACCGAGGCACGCAAGCCGAGGCACGCGGCCGAAAGCACGCAAGCCGAGGCGCGCAAGCACCACCAGTAACACCGTCAGCAACACCAGCAACACCCGGCAAGGCCGGTCCGGTGCACCCTTCCGGACCGGCCCGCCACCACCCATCCGGTGCACCGCCGCCAGGGGAGCCCACCGCTCCCCCACACAGACCGGAAAGACCATGGCTTCCACCACACCGATAGACACGCCGCCGGCACCGCCGGTGGCGCGCAAGCGCGCCAGGCCCAAGACCGGGCGCGCGGGCGACAAGGTCTTCCTGGGCCTCTCCAGGGGCTCGGGCATCCTGCTGCTCGTGATCATGGCGTCGATCGCCGTGTTCCTCACCTACCGCGCCGCGCTCGCCGTGTCCAAGGACGAAGGCAACTTCTTCACCACCTTCGACTGGAACCCGGCCGGTGACCCGCCGGTCTTCGGCATCGCGGTCCTCCTCTTCGGCACGATCGTCAGCTCGGTCATCGCGATGGCCATCGCCGTCCCGGTCGCTGTCGGTATCGCCCTGTTCATCTCGCACTACGCGCCGCGCAAGCTGGCCGCGCCCCTCGCGTACGTCGTCGACCTGCTCGCCGCAGTGCCGAGCATCGTGTACGGCATCTGGGGCGCCCTCGTCCTGGTCCCGTACCTGGAGGGCCTGAACCTCTGGCTCGACCAGTTCTTCAGCTGGACGTACCTCTTCGAGAAGACCGAGGTCGGCGTCGCCCGGTCGCTCTTCACCGTCGGCATTCTGCTCGCGATCATGATCCTGCCGATCGTGACCAGCATCAGCCGCGAAGTCTTCCTCCAGGTCCCGAAGATGAACGAGGAAGCCGCCCTCGCCCTCGGCGCCACCCGCTGGGAAGTCATCCGCCTCTCGGTGCTCCCCTTCGGCCGCTCCGGCGTGATCTCCGCCTCGATGCTGGGCCTGGGCCGTGCGCTCGGCGAGACGATGGCCGTCGCCACGGTCCTGTCGCCGAGCTTCATCATCTCCGGGCATCTGCTCAATCCGGGTGGCGGAACCTTCGCCCAGAACATCGCCGCGAAGTTCGACGAAGCCAATGAGCTCGGGCGCGACGCCCTGATCGCCTCCGGCCTCGTGCTCTTCATCCTCACCCTGCTGGTCAACGGCGCGGCCCGGCTGATCATCGCCCGCCGCAAGGAATACTCGGGGGCCAACGCATGAGCCAGGCAGCCAACACCGGCATCCAGGAACGCCCCACCCCGATGGCGCCCGCACGCAGGACCAGCCTCAGCAGCCGAGCCCTGCCCCGCTGGGCCCCCCTCGCCTTCGCGGCCATCGCGATCGCACTGGGCGTGGGCACCGGCGCGGCGGCGGGCTGGCGCAGCCACACCCAGTGGGGACTGTTCTCCGCCCTGCTCTTCCTCGTCATCTCGTACGTCACGACGACGGTCGTCGAGAACCAGCGCCAGGCCAAGGACCGCCTCGCCACCAGCATCGTCTGGGTGTGCTTCCTCCTTGCCGTCGTCCCGCTGTTCTCGCTGATCTGGACCACGGTCAGCCGTGGCGCCAAGGTCCTCGACGGTTACTTCCTGACCCACTCCATGGCCGGTGTCCCCGGCATCGAGCCGGGCGGCGGCGTCTACCACGCGCTGATCGGCACTCTGGAGCAGGTCGGCCTCGCCACCCTGATTTCCGCCCCGATCGGACTGCTGACCGCCGTCTATCTGGTGGAGTACGGCAAGGGCGCGCTCGCCAAGGCCGTCACGTTCTTCGTCGATGTGATGACAGGTATCCCGTCCATCGTCGCCGGTCTCTTCATCCTGTCGATCATGCTGATGACGCAGCTCCAGCCGTCCGGCGTGATGGGTTCGCTGGCCCTGTCGATCCTGATGATCCCGGTCGTGGTCCGCTCCACCGAGGAGATGCTCAAGCTCGTCCCGAACGAGCTCCGCGAGGCATCGCTCGCCCTCGGCATCCCGAAGTGGCGCACCATCCTGAAGGTGGTCATCCCCACCGCGATCGGCGGCATCACCACCGGTGTGATGCTCGCGATCGCCCGGATCGCCGGCGAGACCGCGCCGATCATGCTGCTGGTCTTCGGCAGCCAGCTGATCAACTCCAATCCCTTCCAAGGTGCACAGTCCTCGCTCCCCTTCTACATCTGGGAGCAGTACAAGATCGGCAGCGAGCCGTCGTACGACCGTGCCTGGGCCGCCGCTCTGGTCCTGATCGCCTTCGTCATGATCCTCAACCTGGTGGCCCGCGGCATCGCCCGCTGGAAGGCCCCGAAGACCGGCCGCTGACCGCGGCACGAAAGAAGCAGTGATTCAGATGGCCAAGCGCATCGACGTCAGCGGCCTGTCCGCCTACTACGGCTCCCACCTCGCCATCGAGGACATCTCGATGACCGTGGAGCCCCGCTCCGTGACCGCCTTCATCGGCCCGTCCGGCTGCGGCAAGTCCACCTTCCTGCGCACCCTGAACCGCATGCACGAGGTCACCCCCGGTGGCCGCGTCGAGGGCAAGGTGCTGCTGGACGACGAGAATCTGTACGGGGCGAACGTCGACCCGGTCACCGTGCGCCGCACGGTCGGCATGGTCTTCCAGCGTCCGAACCCGTTCCCGACCATGTCGATCTTCGACAATGTCGCGGCGGGCCTCAAGCTGAACGGCTCGTACAAGAAGAGCCGGCTGTCGGACGTCGTCGAGAAGTCCCTGCGCGGCGCCAACCTCTGGAACGAGGTCAAGGACCGGCTGAACAAGCCCGGCTCAGGTCTCTCCGGCGGCCAGCAGCAGCGCCTGTGCATCGCCCGCGCGATCGCGGTCGAGCCGGACGTACTGCTGATGGACGAGCCGTGCTCCGCACTGGACCCGATCTCCACCCTCGCCATCGAGGACCTGATCGGCGAGCTGAAGGAGCGCTTCACGATCGTCATCGTGACGCACAACATGCAGCAGGCGGCGCGCGTCTCGGACCGCACGGCGTTCTTCAACCTCGCGGCGGTCGGCAAGCCCGGCAAGCTCGTGGAGATCGACGAGACGGAACGCATCTTCTCCAACCCGTCCGTCCAGGCAACCGAGGACTACATCTCGGGCCGCTTCGGATAACCCCCAGGATGGCCTTGAGGTGCTGCATGGCGGTGCCACCCCAAGGCGAAGGGGTCGCCCCCACTCCCCGCAGAGGGAGTGGGGGCGACCCCATTTCCGCACAACACAAGCAAAATCAAGGACGGCCGGCCACAATCAAGCCCGTCCGGCGATTGAGGACAAAGCGGCCACCGGACGACCCGGTAGCCCCACCGCCCGTCACCCGAACAGCAGCACGACAATCCCGTAACTCGCGGCAGCGACAAGCCCCGCGGCCGGCATCGTGATGAACCACCCCAGGATGATGTTCTTGGCAACACCCCACCGCACCGCGTTCACCCGCTTCGTGGCGCCCACACCCATGATCGCCGAGGTGATCACATGCGTCGTGGAGATCGGCGCGTGAAACAGGAACGCCGAGCCGAACATGATCGACGCCCCCGTCGTCTCCGCGGCGAACCCCTGCGGCGGGTCCAGCTCGATGATCTTCCGGCCGAGCGTCCGCATGATGCGCCAGCCACCCGCGTACGTACCCAGCGAGAGCATCAGTGCGCAGACGAGCTTCACCCAGACCGGAATCGGGTCGCTCGGGCTCTCGACATCGGCGATGACCAGGGCCATCACGACGACACCCATCGTCTTCTGCGCGTCCTGCAGACCGTGGCCGAGCGCCATGCCCGCGGCCGAGACCGTCTGGGCGATCCGGAAGCCGCGCTTGGCCTTGTGCGGGTTGGACTTCCGGAACATCCACATGATCGCGACCATCACCAGATAGCCGACGACCAGGCCGATGACCGGCGAGAGGAACATCGGGATGACGACCTTGTCGAGCACCCCGTCCCAGTGCACCAGCGTCCCGCCGGCGAGCGCCGCACCGACCATGCCGCCGAACAGCGCGTGCGAGGACGAGGACGGCAGCCCGAAGTACCAGGTGACGAGGTTCCAGATGATCGCACCGACGAGCGCGGCGAAGAGGATTCCCATCCCCTTGTCCCCCTCGGGGGTCGCGATCAGACCCTCACTGACGGTCTTGGCGACACCGCTGCCGAGGAATGCACCGGCAAGGTTCATCACCGCGGCCATCGCCAGCGCCGCACGTGGTGTCAGTGCACGGGTGGAGACGGACGTGGCGATGGCATTCGCCGAGTCGTGGAAGCCGTTCGTATACGTGAAGCCGAGCGCGACACCGATGGTCACGATCAGCGCAAAGGTGTCCACGTGGTTCAGGACTCCTTGACCGCGATGGTCTCCACCGTGTTGGCAACATGCTCGAACGCGTCGGCGGCCTCTTCCAGCACATCCACGATCTGCTTGAGCTTCAGCACCTCCATGGCGTCGTACTTGCCATTGAAGAGGTGGGCCAGCAGCTTGCGGTGGATCTGGTCGGCCTGGTTCTCCAGACGGTTGACCTCGATCCAGTACTCGGTGAGGTTGTCCATCGTCCGCAGACCCGGCATCGCCTCGGCGGTCAGCTCGGCAGCCCGGGCCAGCACCTCGATCTGCTGCGCGACACCCTTGGGGAGTTCCTCGACCTGGTACAGCACGACCAGGTCGACGGCCTCCTCCATGAAGTCCATGATGTCGTCGAGCGACGATGCGAGGTTGTAAATGTCCTCGCGGTCGAACGGCGTGATGAAAGAGGAGTTCAGCTGGTGGAAGATCGCGTGGGTGGCATCGTCCCCCGCGTGCTCCGCTGCCCGCATGCGCTCCGCGATCTCGACTCGGGAGGCAGAGTCCGCCCCGAGCAGTTCCATCAGGAGTTTCGAGCCCGTGACGATGTTGTCCGCGGATGCGGAGAACATGTCATAGAAGCTCGTCTCCCTGGGGGTCAGACGAAAGCGCACGTGGGGTCCTCGGGATGCTTTGGATTCGGTCAGGCTGATGCTAGGCGCATCATCCGGCCACGGCTAACCGGCATTCTTCAGTGTCGCGCATCGGGCACGGTGATCAGCACGGGCCCCCGGTCACGTTTCGGCAGAATTCGTTAGGATATACCCACCAGGGGTATATAGACGGCAGGGTAAAGGGAAAACGGGAGGCAGTAATGACCACCACCGAGGCCACCGGGACCACCACCGCCACCGCGGAGACGGAAGCGGAGACGGAACCGGTCGTCACCGACCACGACCGGGGTATACACGGCTATCACCACCAGAAGGCCGAGCACCTCAAGCGGCTGCGCCGGATCGAGGGCCAGATCCGCGGTCTGCAGCGCATGGTCGACGAGGACGTCTACTGCATCGACATACTCACCCAGGTCTCGGCGTCCACGAAGGCACTCCAGTCCTTCGCGCTCCAGCTGCTGGAGGAGCACCTGCGGCACTGCGTCGCCGACGCGGCGGTCAAGGGAGGCGAGGAGATCGACGCGAAGGTCGAGGAGGCCACGAAGGCCATCGCCCGTCTGCTCCGTACCTGATGCGGGGCCAAGCGGTCACCCCCGGTGGTCGGCCTGCCGGGGGACGGCGGTTCGTTCGGCGATCACCCGGACGTTCAGCACCTCGTCGATACGGTCCGCACTGAGCCGTTCCCCGATAGCGGCCGACGCGGCGATCATCAGCTCACCACAGAGCTCGATCTCGGCGAGGGCCACATGGTCAGATACGGTCCGCGTGCTGAGCGTCACCACGTCACTCACCTCTCACTGCCGTCGCCGACTTCCTAGCGTAGGGAGCGGACCACACGCCGCGCATGGCACGGACGGACCATTTCGCGCCCGCCGGCATGCCTACGCCCCCGCCTTCGTCCGTGCCCACGCCCATGTGCCGCCCGGCTATCTCTGTTGGATCTTCCCGGTGTAGATGTCGCGATCGTCCGGCAGCCGTACCGTGACCGGCACCCCGAATCCGTACAGCAGTGTCGTCGACACCACCTCCACCACCGGCCCCTCATTGGCGAAGCTGAACCGGTGGCGCACCTTGCGCAGCCGCCCCTGTTCGTCCAGATACGCGTCGAACGGCACCGTGTCCGTGTGGAACCCTTTCGCCGCCGCGGCCAGCGCCCCACGCGATTTCGGCGAGGCCTCGCGCGCCGCCCGGCCGATGTCCGAGGTCCCCCGGTAGTGCCGCACGGCCACCCCGGCGAGCTCCGTCCTTCCTACGTACGTCACCTGCAGCGCCCCACGCAGCAGTTCGGCGGCGGCCATCGGATCGGTCACCCCGCCGGTGACCAGATTGCCGTCCTCCAGGGTCGTCGTGTCGATCCTGACCCACTTGTCCGCGGGCACTCCGGCGCCGCGGTTCATCATGTAGAGCGCGCCGGGGGCCAGCAGTTCGGTGATGGGACGGTGCTCGTCCTCGCCGGCGGCGTCCTTGGGCAGCACGACCTTGAGCCGGCCCACCTGGTTGCGGAAGTCGTACGTCCCCCGGCCCCTGATCGTCACCCGCGTCCCACCCGCCGCGGTCTCCATCGACGTACGCACCTCGGCGCTTCCGGCCACGGACCGGGCTCCGGCACTCGGGGTGGCCCCGGTTCCGGTCACCGTCCCCGTTCCCGTCCCGCTCGCCGTCCCCGCGAGCACCGCCGCCGCGCGGTGGACCGCGTCGAGGGAGTCGGCCCCGCCCCGTTCATCGGCCATGGCACGGCCGCCGCCGCCACCGCCCGCGCATCCGGCGGTCGCCGCCATCACGCCCACCACGGCAAGGGCGCAGACAGCGCGCGCCCCGCCTCCGGACCTGTGCTGCTGCACCACCATCGCCTGCCAACCCCCAACGACGTACCGCTTGCCCGAGCCCCCCATCCGTTTCGCATAACGACAGCCCGTGTCCCCCGTCACGCCGCTCCCGTGCGCCACACCGCCGGGTGGCCGTGCCCAGTACCGTGGACGGGTGTATGTCCGACACACTGAAGAGGTCCCGCAGACTCCCCCCACCCCCAAGTCCTCCGGGCACGAACCCACAACCGTGGAACGCGGCTCGTTCTGCACCGCCCGCTGCAGCTGCGGCTGGTCCGGGCCGGCCCGCCGCTCCCGGGACCGGGCCCGCACGGACGCCGCGGAACACAGCGCGGTGCCCTGAGCCCTCTCCCACCCTCCTGACCTCTCCCCCCTGACCTCTCCCCACCGACCGGCCCTGAGCGCCATGACCTGGAGGTCCGATGAACCTGCCGACCCTGCCCGACCGGCGCGCCCTGCTCACCGCGGGCGCCGCAGCAGCACTCACCGGCATCACCTCGACCGCCTGCAGCACCGCGTCCGGCTCCGATTCAAGCTCCGGCTCCCGCTCCGGCGGCAACTCTTCCGGTACCTCGGGCACCACGGGCGGCACCACTCCCGCCTCACCGGCCTCATCGGTCGCGTCGAAGCCCTCCCCCTCCGGCCCAGCGAACTGGTCCGCCCTGGCCAAGAGCCTCGACGGCACCCTCGTACGCCCCCAGGACGCGGCCTACCCGACCGCCCGTCAGCTCTACAACACCCGCTTCGACGGCCTGAAGCCCGCCGCGGTCGCCTACGTCAAGCACGAGGCGGACATCCGCGAGTGCCTGGCCTTCGCCCGCCGCACCGCCACCCCCGTGTCCATCCGCAGCGGCGGCCACTCCTACGCCGGCTGGTCGAGCGGCAACGGGCGCCTCGTCCTTGACGTCTCGTCACTGTCCCGCGTCGAGAGGAACGGCACGATCGGTGCGGGCGCCAAGCTCATCGACGTCTACCAGGGCCTCGCCCGTCACGGTCTGACGATCCCCGGCGGCTCCTGCCCCACGGTCGGCATCTCCGGCCTCACCCTCGGCGGCGGCCACGGCGTCGCGTCCCGCGCGTACGGCCTGACCTGCGACAGTCTCACCTCGGCGACCGTCGTCACGGCCGACGGCAAGACCCTCACCGCGGACGCCAAGCACCACCCGGACCTCTTCTGGGCGCTGCGCGGCGCGGGCAACGGCAACTTCGGCGTGGTCACCGAGCTGACGTTCCGTACCCGCCCGGCCCCGCAGACCGTCACCGCGTACATGTCCTGGCCGTGGTCGCGCGCCCGGGCCGTCATCACGGCCTGGCAGGAGTGGGGGCCGTCCCAGCCCGACGAGATCTGGTCCTCCGCGCATCTCGACGCGGGCCCCGGCGGCGGCCACCCGACCGTTTCGGTGGCCGCGTTCAGCCTCGGTACATACGGCGACCTGCAGAACGCCGTCGACCGCCTCGCCGACCGGATCGGCGCCCCGGCCTCCTCCGTCTCGCTGCGCCGCCGCAGCTACCAGCAGTCGATGCTCGTGTACGCGGGCTGCTCGGGCATCACCGACGCCCAGTGCCATCTGCCGGGTACGACGCCCGGCCGCACCCCACAGGGCACGCTCCGGCGCGAGACGTACGCCGCCGCGTCCGACTTCTACGACCGCTCCCTGTCCCCGGTAGGCGTGAGGGCCCTGCTCGACCGGGCCGAGGCGTTCACCCGGATCCCCGTGGCACAGGGCGGAGGCGGCGGCTCCATCGCGCTCACCGCACTCGGCGGGGCGATCAACCGGGTCTCCCCTCAGGCGACGGCGTTCGTCCACCGCCGCTCACGCGTACTCGCCCAGTACATCGGTGCCTGGAGCCCCCGCACGGCGGGCAGCGCCCAACAGGACTGGCTGAAAAACACCCACGCGGCGATGCGCCGGTACGCGTCCGGAGCGGCGTACCAGAACTACACCGACCCGACGCTGACCGGCTGGCGCCGCGCCTACTACGGCACGGCGACCGACCGTCTCACCCAGCTGAAGAAGCAGTACGACCCCGGCCGCCTCTTCGCTTTCCCGCAGGCTCTCTGACGCGCGGTCACGCTCACGGTCACCGCGCCACAGATGGGTCCTGTCTCTGCGCGCCTGCTACGCGGCGAGGTCCTTCTCGCCGTCCCCGCCGCCCGTCCCCGGCCGCGGCTCGGGAATCCCGAACGCCCCGGCGCGCCCGTCGGCCGTTGCCGACGGCACCGGCCGGCGCGAGCGCACGAGCCACCCGAGCCGGTCCGAACGGGAGACGGCCGCCACCAACGGGGTCAGCAGCATCATCGCCAGCGGGGCGAGCAGCAGAGCGGCTGCCGTGCCGAGCGCGAAGCCGCCGATGACATCGGTCGGGTAGTGGACACCCATATAGATCCGGCAGAAGCCTTCCAGCAGGGCGAGAGCGATCGCGGCGATGCCGAACTTCCGGTTGGCCACGAAGAGCCCGACGGCCAGAGCCATCGCCATCGTGGCGTGGTCGCTCACGAAGGAGAAGTCGTTCTTCCCGTCCACCAGGACATCCAGTCCCTGGTGGTCCCGGAACGGGCGCGGCCGCTCCACGAATCCGCGGATCGGGATGTTGATGAGCAGCGCGATCCCGGCGGCGAGGGGCGCCCAGACGATCCCGGCGACCGCCGTCACCGAATCATCGGCCGTGCCGCGCCGGCGCACGCTCCACCAGCACCACAGGACCACCAGGACCATGCCGAGCATGATCCCGTACTCGCCGACGAACTCCATGACCCGGTCGAACCAGGTGGGAGCGGACTTCGCGAGTCCGTTGATGTCGTAGAGCAGGCTGACGTCGGGGTTCGACCCATCCAGTGCGAGTCCAGCCATCTGCTGCGGCCCCTTGCCTTGTCTGCTGCCGCGGTCCACACCCATGTGCACCGCTTTGACGAACCCCCGTGTCGGTTCGATCACTGCGTGGATCGGTACTGCGTCGCTGCTCTGTCCGTGAGGACTTCCCCGATCAGCGCCGCATGGTCAGTGCACCACTGTCAGTCCCCCCAGGGAACGACGCCCCCCGTGCGTACGTTCCACTCTCCACCGAATGATCACCATGACGTTATCGAAGAGTGACTCATCGTCGCAGCTCAGGGCCCAGGCTTCACGGAGAGTTCCGGCCACCGCCGTCCCTGCATCATGCCGCCGGGCGGTCGGCGGGAAGGGTGGTCGGAAGGGCCGCGGCCCCGTCCTTGGTCACACGCGTCGCGCCGAAGTAGTCGGGCGTATCGATCTTGTCGAACCGGATCACGGCCCCGGTGTACGGAGCGTTGATCATGTACCCGCCCCCGACGTACAGCCCCACGTGGTGGATGGCCCGCGAGTTGGCCAGATCGTCCGAGAAGAACACCAGGTCACCGGGGAGCAGCTCGTCCCGCGAGGGGTGCGGCCCGGCGTTGTACTGATCGTTCGCCACCCTGGGCAGCTCGATGTCCACGGTGCGGTACGCGGCCTGGGTCAGCCCCGAACAGTCGAACCGCCCGCCCTGCTCGGCCGTGCCGTTGCCGCCCCACAGGTACTTCGTACCGAGCTTCTTCTGCGCGAAGTAGATCGCCCCGGCCGCCTGCTGCGAGGGCTGCACCCGTCCGACGGGCCGGGCGAAGCTCTTCTCCAGGGACCGGATGATGGTGACGTAGTTCTGCGTCTCCGCAATGTCCGGAACCCCGCCCGACCGGATCACCCGGTACGCACCGGCGTTGTACGCGGCCAGCATGTTGTCCGTCGGATCGCCCGGCACCTTCTTCACGTACCCGGCCAGCTCGCAGTCGTACGAGGCGGCGGACGGAATCGCGTCGGCCGGATCCCATACGTCCCGATCGCCGTCCTTGTCCCCGTCGATCCCGTGTCCGGCCCAGGTGCCCGGGATGAACTGGGCGATGCCCTGGGCGGCGGCGGGACTCTCGGCCCGGGGGTTCCACCCGCTCTCCTGGTACAGCTGAGCGGCCAGCAGGGCCGGGTTGATGGCGGGGCAGAGGTTGCCCCACTTCTGCACCAGGGGCTGGAACTTCGCGGGCACGGCCCCCTTCGCCAGCCCGACGGCTCCGCTGCTGCCGGAGCTGACGAGTCCGGCAGCGGCGGAGTACGTACCGACGACGAGCAGCGCCACGAAGCACATGGCCATGCCGACGCCGATGCCACCGACCACCCAGAATTTCCGCACCCCTCAACCATCCCCCATCGGGGGAGGGTTCATGAGCGATTTCGCGGCTGTGTACGAATCATCCGGGTCATCGGGGTCGTTGACCGGCCACTCCGGCACGCTGACCGGCCATCAGGATGCTCCGGTGGACCAGTAGTCGGAGTGCACATTGGGCCGCGGGAGGGGGTAGACCCCTTCGTAGGCAGGTCCGTTCGGCTTGGAGGCGGAGTCGGCGACCTTCGACTCCTTCACACACGGGCTGTCCGCTTCGAAGAACGCCTGCCCCTTGCCGCGGAAACTCACACTGATGCCGAAGCCGGCCTTCGTCTGCGCGTAGACCGCCGGGAACTCCTTGTCGTTGTTCTTCGCCTTGATGCGGTAGTCGCTCGTGCGCCAGAACTTCTCGACCTGGTCCAGGAAGCTCTGCCGGCGCTCCGCCGACACGATGGTCATCACGGTGCGCCTGCGCGTCACATCGCAGCTGCCCGTCGTCGTCGGGCCGTGCGCCCACTGCACCTCGGGGTCGATCTCCTTGAGCACGGCGTCGAGCATGCCGTCGGACCGCTCGGCGGCCTCCTGCATGTTCATGCCGCTCTCCTCGGTGCTCCTGCTGCCCTTGGTGCTCTTGCTGCTGCCGACGCTCTCGCTGCCGCTCGACTGCCCGTTGTCGTTGCCGCAGCCGGACAGTGCGAAGCCGAAAGCCAGCGCCACCGCAACGATCTGGAACCTTCGCTTCATCGCTGTTCCTCCATCTTGAGCCTGTCGGAGTGTCCCGACACGATCAGAGCGATGCTGTCCGCCGACATAGCGTCTCGTACCGGATCGAAGTAGTTGGAGTGCGCGTCGAAGCTCACGCCGTCCGTGCTGATCAGAGGCTGGCCGGGGGCCACCGGGAATCGACTGGCCCCGAAGGCCTTGCTCGCCGGGTCCTTGCCGAACCAGAGGTCGTCGTCCCCCGGGTCGGCCAGGTCTCCGCCGAAGTATGCACCGGCGGGCCCTCCCAGAAGCATCCCCACCGCGCCCACGACAACCTGTGTCTTGGACGGGAGCTTGGTCACCGGGTCATTGGCCGCGGCGCCGACGAAGACGTGCCCGCTGCCGACGCCGAGGTCCACGGCACGGTCCACGCCCACCCCCGGACTGCCGACCAGGATGATGTCGTCCACCCCCGGAATACCCCCGTCGCGCTGCGTCGCGGCCCCCACGGTGCGTGAACCGTAGGAGTGCCCGATGGCTGTGATGTGCGGGTCCTTGTTCTGGTTGGTGGCCACGATGCCGCCCATGAAGTCGCTGTAGGCCACGCCGCCCTTCTCCGCCCGGCCGGTGCCCGCGACCGCCAGGCTGTGCAGCCCGTCCGGCGTCTGCGGTGCGTCGTATCCGAGCCAGACGATCGACGCGGTGGACTGGTCGTACCCCTGGGAGCCGATGGCCGTGTCACGGGCACGCTTGAGGTCGTTCTTGGCGAATTCCTCGTCGAGGGACGTATTCAGCCCCGGCACATAGGCCGACACATTCTTCGAAGTATCGGGATTCCCGTAGGAGACGATGGCCCGCCCGTTCCCCTCGTCGCCGATACCGATCAGGTACATCGGCGGCTGGCTCCCCTCCTTCAGCTGCCGGTCGATTTCCTTCAACCCCGCCAGCTGGTCCTTCGACGTGGAGTCGGTCTTCCCCTCCAGTTTCGAGATCAGGTCCGGGAGGTTCTTCCGGTTGGCCGCGTCCCTGTCCGCCACCGGGATGCCGTCCAGATTGCCGATCTGGTCCGGGGAAAGGTCGAGGTACTGATCGCGCTGTTGCTGCGTCAGCCCGTTCCACCAGTCCTTGCGCTGGGCTGCGGTGGCATTGCGCGGGATGCGGTCGTTGAGGTAGCCGCGCTCCGCGTCCCGTACCGCCTCCTCGACACGCGTACCGGAGCCGGGCAGCCCGGCAACCGCGCCGCCGCCTCCGCCGGACGCCTTGGTCATGTCCCAGGCGGCGCCTGCATGGTCGCCCTTGCTCCACTTGTCGCCGGCGCCCCGTGCGGCCTGGGCGTACTGGTCGGCGATGCCCTTGGCGGTGTCGCCGGGGTGGACGACCGTGTCGACGACACCGCTGACGTCGCCCCACAGGCCGTCGTCGCCGACGACACCGGTGAAGAAGTTGCCGTCCGAGGGGTGGGAGGAGTTGGTGTCCGGGCTTTGTCTACCCGCGTCGACCTGCGTAGAAGAATCGCCGTTGGTCGAGCCGGAGGAACCGCCGGAGGCGTCGGAGCCGCCGGTGCTGTCCGTGCCGCCGGTACTGTCGGCGCCGCCGGTGCCGCCGGTGCCGCCGGTGCTGTCTGCGCCACCGGAGCCACCGGATGAGGCGGAGCCACCGGATGCGGTGGACCCACCGGAGGTGTCAGATCCTCCGGATGCGGTGGACCCACCGGATGTGTCCGAGCCGCCGGACCCCGTGCCCCCGGTCACGGTCGAGCCCTCGGAGCCCGCACCGCCGGCGGAATCGGATCCGCCCCCGGTCGAAGTGCCGCCGCTGTTACCGCCCTTGCCGGCGACCACATCGACATCGGGTGCCGGGCAGGCACTTCCGGTCAGCTGGCAGATGGCGTTCCGGATCTCCCCGGTCAGCTGCCCGCCGATGCCCGTCGCCACGAGCCCGCCGATGAGGGCCACGACCACGAGGATCATGCCCAGGTACTCCATCGCGGTCTGACCGGCGTCCCGACGCCACTTGATCATCCGCGCGATGCTGAACGGCCGGTGCTCGGCGCGCTGTTCAGGACTGAGCCCGAACCATTCGCGCGATCCGGTCCGGAACAGCAGGACGACGACGACAACCGGCATCACCAGTTGCGTCACACCTTGCCCGCCGGTGTCCTCACTCAGTGCCGCCAGGGCGCCGAGGATGAGCCAGGCGTGCACGGCGAGGAGCCCGCGCCAGATCCAGACGCCGCCGGTCCGCATGTACAGCGACAGTACGAATCCGGTGACGCCGGGCAGTGCGGCGTACAGCACCATGCCCAGGAGGTGACCGTCCACCGCATCGACGGATGAGGCCACGGCCAGCGCGTCGATCGCACCCACGACGGTGGCGGCGAAGAGCAGTCGGACGAGAATCAGCACCGCCTGCAGAGGGCGCGACAACGACTGCCTGCCCGGACGGGCCTCGGCAGCGCTTATGTCGGCGCCACCCGGAACCGCTAATTCTCGTATGCCAGACACGACGAGTCTCCCAGCGTTGTGAGTGGGCGCAGCGACAGTTCAATCGGTCTCTGTATGCGACCACAACAACACCGGGCGCGGCATGGGCCCCAGGGCCCAATGCAAGACTCAAAGTCCCAGGTGGACAGCCCGTCTCTTACCCGCACCGACTGGCTTGTTATGGGTCATTGGGTCGTTGAGGCTGATGACGTGACGTCAGGGCGCCCCGGCGGACCAGAAGGCGGAGCGGACGTTGGGGGCTGGCACCGGTTCCCCCACATGCCCCTCCTCGCCAGGGGCCAGGGTTGGTGGTGCAACCCTGGACTCGTCAACGCACGGCGTCGCCACTTCGAAGAACGCCTGGCCGCCTCCTCCGATGAGGAGCCGCACTCGGAATCCATCCGGCGTCTCAAAATAGGTTGCAGGACTCGCCGAGTTGGCATTCACCCCGAGTTGACGGTAGCCAGAATCCTTCCACCCTCGCTCCACAATTCCAAGGAAGCTCCCTCTTCGCGCTACAGAAATTACGGTCAAGACCGCGCGCCGCCGAGACACGTCGCAGCTTCCTTCCGTGGATTCTCCATGAACCCAGTGAACTGGTGGCTCAATTCTTGCAAACGTATCGTCGAGGATCTCATCTGCCCTATTCGCAGCTTCTTGCATATTCATATGCACATCACCTCTACCATTACCTGGACTCGACGTGTCATCCACGGATTCACACCCCAACAGCAAGAAAAACGCCGAGACCAGAAGAGCGGCACGCACTTTCACCTAGGACGCTCCCGTTGAATGTCTTCCGACTTTCCTGAAACGATTCTTGCAATATTGTCTGCCGACATCTGATCCTTGGATGGGTTGAAATAATTGGAATGTGCCTCCACTAGATCATGACCTCGCTCAAATGGGCGTGGACCGTCACTCACCGCGAACCTATTTGCCCCGAATTCTCGGTGCGCCGGGTCGGTTCCGAACCAGGCTTCACTTTCAGCGGTCTGTGCATCCTGCGCCGAGTAGCCGGCAAGTCCACCAGCGATGCCTCCCGCTGCACCACCGATAACAGCACCTGCTGGGCCCATACTCGCTCCCAATACAAAGCCCGTCGACGCCCCGCCAGCAACACCAGTTCCGATGCCGCTCGCTTCCTTGCTATTGGGCAGTTTGGTAACTGGATCATTTTCAGCCGCCCCCACGAAAACGTGATCCTTTCCAACACCAAGCTCGTCTGCGTCTCGCGCCCCTGTTCCCGGACTTCCTACCAGAATGATGTCATCAGCCCCTGGAATACCATCTCGCTCCTGGGCAGCCAGGCCGACTGTCAGGGATCCATACGAGTGACCAATGGCCGTGACGTGCGGATCCCCGTACCGATTGGTCGTAGAAATTCCAGCCATGAATCGGTTGTATGCGACAGCACCAGCCCTGGCATTCCCTTCCCCCATTACGTCCAAGTTCCCGAAGGGATCGCTGACTGACGTTTGCGGCGCCTCATATCCCAGCCACACGATCGAGGCACTCGGGGATCCAGGGTTCATTTCCTTCGCCCCGATGGCCGTATCCCTTGCCCGTTTCAAGTCGCTCTTCGCAAACTCCTCATCCAAGGAAGTGTTCAACCCCGGCACATACGCAGAAACGTTCCTAGCCGTGTCCGGATTCCCGAACGAGACAATCGCCCTCCCATTCCCCTGATCCCCAATGCCGAGCAGAAACATCGGAGGCTGCCGCCCCTCCCGCAACTGCCGGTCGATCTCCCGCAACCCCGCCAACTGCGTCTCCGACTTCGCGTCGTCCCGCCCCTCCAGCTTCCCCATCAGCAGCTGCAGGTTGTCCCGGTTCGCCGCGTCCCTCACCAGAGCCGGAATGCCGTCCAAGTTGCCGATCTGGTCCGGGTACACCGCCAGGTACTCCTCGCGCTGTTCGTCCGTCAGGCCGGCCCACCATGCCTTCCGCTCGGCCGGTGAGGCGTCGTGGGGGATGCCGTCTTTCAGGTAGCCGCGTGCCGCGCCCCGTACCGCGGCCGCGTCGCCCGCCGCGTCGGTCCATGTGGCGTCGGGGACCTTCAGGCCCTCCTCGGCCCTCAGCTTGCGCAGGATGCGGGCGTACCGCCAGTCGATCTCGGCCGCCGTCCGCACCGCCTTCGCCACCCGGTCCGCGATGTCCTGCGCCTTCGCCACGTTCGGGTTGGGCGCGACCAGGCCCGAAGGCGGCAGGAGGCCCGGCATCGCATCCACCGACGCCTTCCCGCCCGGCAGCGGCTTTCCGTCGATCAGGCCATCGCCCGCCTCCGGATACGTCACCGAACCATCCGCGTGCACGGTGAACTTCAGGGACTCCGCATCGTCCAGCGCCTCCTGCAACGCCCGTTGCTGGGCGCGCAGCTCATGGGCCAGGCTGTTCAGCGTCGTACGGAGCAGACCGCACTCCGTGTAGACGTATTGCAGGTTCCGGCTCATCTGCTGCAGCCGACCGACCGCCGCGTCCGCCGCCGCGCCCCGCTGCGTACCGCGCAATCCGGTCAGGAGTTGCGTCTCGATGCGGTCCCGGCCCGCGTCGGCCCGGTTGCTCGCCTTGCCCCACCCGTCGGCCGCGCCCTCCAGTTCGCCGCACTTCACGTCGCGTAACTGCGCCCAGGTGAGGGTCATCGCACCTCACCCCGACCCGACGACGCCACCGTCGCGAACGACGCCTTTACTGTCTCGTTCGTCTCGCCCTGGGCCCGGGCGACGGCCCTCAGCTTCCCGGCCAGCGCCCCGCACTCCCCCCGCGCGACCTCGAACCGTCGCACCCACGACTCCCGTACCGAACCCAGCTCCGCCAGCGCGGTCAGACCTCCGGTCCCCGCGAGCAGACCCTCGTGCGCGGTCTCCAGTTCCGACTTCACCGGGCCCAGGTGCGTACCCATCCCTTCCGCACCACCGGCGGCCCGTAGCCAGACCCCGTCGCTGTGCTTCAGTACGTCCCCGCCGCCACCCGCCTCGCCCGCCAGATCGCTCAGCCGCTGCCGGCCCCCCGGCTGTCCCACCACTGCCACTCCGGCCACCCCGCTCCGTCCCTGATCGTGGACTTGATCGTGGAGCGGCACTGTGCCAAATCCCGTGCGGGCGACACGCCGCGCCCACACGCGCTTCAAGGCGTAAAGCCCCCGCAGGCCCGGCACACCAGGCCCCGCAGTTCACCCGAACGGGCTGCCGCCATGTCGCGCCTGAGCCGGTCGACCGGATCCTGCCAACAGGAGCGATCGCCCCATGTCACGTATTTCTGGCGTGAGTTGGCAGGCACACGGAGAATGGGGCCCGGAGTGACGCGAGTTGTAGGTGCGCACGGCATGGGCAAACAACCGGCCGACCCATCGGCGAACCCATCACCGCACACGAGACCCCGGTGAACGCCGACGGCCACCTCGTGGTCGCCTTCGGCAACGACGTGCGCGTACTTCACCCGGGGGCATGCCTCCTAGCCGGACATCGGCACAGCGGCCAGGTCGAGGAGTTCGTGCATGTCCTTCACGGGGAGGGCAGGGTTTCCCGCGACGGAGCCGACCGTGTCCGTATCGGCCAGCAGCTCTCGGATCCGTGACAGCGCAAGACGCGGATCCCGAGCTGCCGCCCCCCGCGTCTCCGGATCACGGCTGAGTCTGTCCAGGGCATCCGCTCCCAGCCCCGGATCACGCAGGGCCAGCCGCCGCCGCTTCGGGTCGGAGGAGTCGGCGAACCGGGCCGCGAGTCCTTCCGAAGGGAAGCGGGGTTTGGAGGCGAGCATCATCACAGCGCGGTGCTCCCCATTCAGGAACAGGTCGAGCATCAGCTCCGGCGGCGGTTCCGGATGGCATTCGCACAGCAGCAGCCGTACGGCGAAATCCTCGTCCCTGGCCAGGAGTTCCACCAGATCCTGCGGCAGCCCGGGGCAGGCGGCGGCGCTCCGCCGCAGCCACAGATGCGCGGACGTCGCGCACCGCCGCAGCACATCCATGTCTTCACGGGCCTCCCGCACCCACGCCAGGGGGTGCAACCGGTCCTCGGAACCGACGGTGTAGTCGATGGCGGCCCGTTCGTCCTCGGTCAGTTCGGGACGTGCGGAGACGACGAGCCGTACGTGCGGGTCCGGGCTGACGGCGAGTCGTGCGACCAGGTCCGGGGGCAGCGAAGGGTTCGCGGCGAGCGACGACAGCCGGTCGCCCTCGGCCATCAGCCGCTCGGCGAGCTCGCGGCTGAGCCGGCCCACCGCGAGCAGCCGTTGGAGCTGCCACGACTCCGCGAGGGCTTCGACGAGCCACGCGGTCCGCTCCTCGTCGTCGCGGCACACGCACAGCGCGGCGGCCTGCCGGACCTCCGAGTCCTCATCGTTGAGCAACGACTCCCGTACGGAATAGCTGAGTTGGTCCCACACGCGACAAGCCATACGCCTGAAGAACGGCTCCGGATGGTCCGCCATCCTGGCCAGCACATGGACCGGCACACTGGCGGAAGCGGCCGTCTCGTAGCGGACGGAGTCCCGTGGATGGGTGAGCAGCCGCTCGTACGCCCAGTCCGGCAACGGCTCCACCGGCATCCGGTACGGATTCGGCCCCATGGCCAGGATGAGGCTGATCTTCGCGGACGGATCGTCGAGAAGGCGGGCGCGCTGGACCGGGTCGGCGTTCCAGCTCTCGGCGAAGGCCTTCCTGACATCCGGTTCCGGGTGAGTGAGGATCGCGTCGACCACCTCGGGCGGCAGGTCCTTGCGCTGGGCGACGTTGCTTCTGACGTACCGGTCGTCGCAGCCGAGCAGCCGCAGCAGCACGCTGCCGGGCGCGGCGGGGTTCCACGACAGCATCTGGAGCGCGACCTCGTGGTGACGGGCCAAGGAGCTCATCGGGCAGGCCACGTCCCCAGCGCCCGCGCAAGCCGTTCGCTCTGCTCCACGGTGATCCCCCGGGCGAGGCGCAGTCCACACCGCGGACTCATCGAACCGTCGCACTGAAGGATGCCGTCGAACGACGGCTCACCACCGCTGAGCGGCGACGGTCCGGGTATCTCCCAGCGGGCCGGCTCCCACAGGGGATGGTCCAGCAGAAGCCGAGCCGCAACACGCGCGGCCTCGGCCACCGGCGTACCGGCCGCCCGGACCAGCGCCGCGCTCACCGCTTCCTCCGCGTCGCCCGGCAGATCCTCGTCACCGAGCGCGGGCAACAGGAGCAGCAGCCGGGCGTACGGGTCGTGGACTCCGGGCGAGTTCGGGTCGGAAGTCGTGTTCGCTATATGGCTCAGCTCCTGCCAGGACAGCCCCGGCCCGGCCTGATGCCCGTCCAGGGTGGCGAGATGGCCGTGCCGACGCCCCCAGTCGGGATGGGAGACGAAGTACTCCGTCCCCTGGTCATCGGGAAAGTTGCGGTTCACCACCACCACGCTGTGACCACCGCCGAACGGGATACGGAAGACCGGCCACCGTTCCTGGTCCACCAGTTCCTCGTACGCCGCGTCGAGATCGGCCTCGTCCGCACCGAACCACCCCGTGACCGGCTCACCGTCCTCGTCGTCCGTCTCGCCCATCCACATCAGGTACGCGGCCCAGAAGCCCGGCCGGGAGAGGAGATCCTCCCCCGCCACCAGCGGGTCGTCGTCATATCCGGAGATCATCACGGCCCAAGACTGCCAGCGCGATGTCCGAGCCGCGTGGAGTTGGTTCAGCCGGGCCACGCCCGCGGTGCGTAAGAGGATCTGCCGAGTCCCCTCAGCACCGCCCCGGGCCCTGCCGCCGTGGCCCGGAGCAGTTCCCCGAGGACCTGGCCGCTTCGGCCCCGGACTCCCCCTCGTTCGCGGCCTGGCTGGACGCCATGGCCCGTTCGCTCACCACATCCGAGCCACCGGGCTGATCGCGGGAAGGCGGCCGGGTTGCCTCAGGCCGTCGGCCCGCCCACGAGCTCGGTCGGTTCCGGGTCGGCGGCCAGGCGGGCGTGCAGGTGCTCGTCGTGGTACTCCCCGTCGCCGTAGCGGTGGGAGTCGCGCAGCGTGCCCTCGGGAAGGTAGCCGCAGCGATGAGCCACCCGGCAGGACGCCTCGTTGCCGGCGGCGTGGGCGATCTCGATCCGGCGGGCATCGGCCGTCCGGAAGGCCCAGCTGGTCACCGCGCTGGTCGCTCTGGTGGCCACGCTCCGTCCACGGGCGGCCGGCAGCGTCCAGTAGCCGATCATCGCGAGGCCGTCCGCGCGGTCGACCCAGCGCAGGCCGACGGCACCCAGGAGTGCGCCGTCGGCGGCTCCCAGCACGGCGAAGGAGGCGGCGTCACCACGGTCCCAGCCGCCCTCGCGAGACTCCAGCCACGCCATGGCCGCGCTGCGGTCGGCTGCCGGGAAGGGGTTCCAGCGGGCGATCAGTGGATCCGCCGCGGCAGCGACCAGGCCGTCCAGCATCACCTCCGGCTCGGCGGCCTCCCGGTCCCAAGGGCGCAGCAGTACGTCCCCCAGGTCGAGCGTCGTACGGACGAAGGTCCGCCGGTCGGCGGGGTTCTGGGCAGCGACCGGGGGTATGGGGGTGGAGGTGCTCATGGCCCCCTTCCTACGCGGCCACCCAGCCCATCGCCAGCGAATTTCCGCCGGTCAGGGCAGCGCCGAGCCCGCTCAGCAGACCGGGCCCGGCCCCGCCGCCGTGGCCCGGAGCAGATCCCGCACCAGGTCGTAGTCGATGGCCTCCGTCTTACGGAAGCGCAGGCAGCCCTTGCCCATGTCCTGTCCGGCCAGCCGCTTCGCGAACGCCTCACGCACATCGCTGCGCATCAGGTAGAAGGAGATGTACTGCTTCTGCGCGGCGAACGCGATCTCCGCCGTGCCGTCCCGCTCGTACGCGGGCATCCCGTACGCCATGACCTCGTCGAACCCGGCCAGCTCCGCCCGGCACAAGCTCCGCAGTCTCGCCAGGGCGTCCCTGCGCTCCTCGGGCAGCTCGGCCAGATACCCGGCCACGTCCTTCGCCTCGCTCCGCACCATGCAACGAGGCTATGCCCAGCCTGTGCATCTGTCGTCCGGCCCGGACTCCCCCTCGTCCTCCCCCTTGGCCGCGCACTCCACCCAGAGCAGCTTCCCGCCCTGCCCCGGCAGCCCGCCACGCATCGGGTACGCGCCCCAGCACTCCGCGTAGAGCGTGACGAGGTACAGCCCCCGCCCTCGTTCGGCCAGCTCCGCCGGGGCCTCGGCGCTCCATTGGAACGGGGCGGGGATGTGCGGGTTGGTGTCCCAGACGCTCAGCCGGATACGACTGCGCCCGGCGTCGCGCAGGCGCAGGGAGTACGGCCCCGAGGAGTGCAGGTAGGCGTTGGTGACCAGCTCGCTCGCCAACAGTTCGGCGATTTCCGTGAGTTCGCGCATGCCGTGTGCGCGCAGGATGGTGCGGAGGGTTGCACGGGCCACGCCGGGGGCGCGGGGATCCTGCGGGAGTTGAAGGGTGTATGTCCAGGGCGGCGATACCGTGGCACTGACCATGGAAGTCTCCGTTCACGGAGGGAAGTTGGATCATGGGTTTCCAGTTGCCCAGTGACGAGGCCGCTCCGTCGAGCGGGGTACTTCCGGGCGGGTGGCCTGAGTCACACACTAGAACGCAGCATGGAATGCATTCCATGAGATTCATGAATTACCTGACAGATACCCTCGTGTGGGTGACCGAGCCGGGGAGCGAGTGATGTCATCCAGCGCCACACCAACAGCCCGCCGCCAACGGCTGGGGGCAGAACTCCGCAAGTTGCGCGAGCGTGCTGGGATCACCGCAACCGAGGCCGCCAAGCTTCTCGGCGGCAACCAGGCTCGCATCAGCAATATCGAAGCCGGCCGTTATGGCGTCAGCGCCGAGCGGGTGCGCACTCTGTCCTGCCATTACGACTGCGCAGACCACGAGTTGGTCAACGCTCTGGCTGCCATGACCGGCGGCCGGAAGCGCGGCTGGTGGGAGGAGTATCGGGAGATGCTCTCCACCGGCCTGCTGGACCTGGCGGAACTGGAGCATCACGGGACCGCGCTGCGCACCTCGCATACAGCCGGGCTGCCCGGCCTGCTCCAGACCACGGACCACGCACGCGAGGTTTTCCGCCAGGTTGTTCCCGCCCTTCCGCCTCCGGAGATCGAGCACCGTCTGTCTTTCCGTATCAAGCGTCAGAACGTCATCTTCCGGGAAAGCCCGGCCCCTTACGGAGCGGTCATCCACGAGGCCGCCCTGCACATGGGATTCGGCGGGCCAGGCGTGTCCAAACAACAGTTGGTTCACCTGCTGACCATGAGCGAGCGTGAGCACATCACGATTCAAGTGATCCCGTTCAAGGCGGGTGGGTACCCGGGGGCGGGCCAGCCCATCTACTACGTCCACGGCTCCGTACCGCAGCTGGACACCGTTCAGCTGGATCAGGCACACGGCATCGTCCTCCTGGACGCCGAAGCCCAACTCCACAAATACCGCCAAGTCTTGGCCCGCCTGGAATTCCTCGCCCTGGGCGTTGCCGAGTCGCGCGACCTGATACACGCCATCGCCCAGAACCTATGAAGGGATCCGAATTGCCGAATCACATGTGGCAGAAGTCCTCGTACTGCGGCGAGGGCGAGTCCTGCGTACACATATCCACGCCCGCCCGCGGCACGGTCTGCCTCACCGAGAGCGGCGATCCCACCGGAGCGATACTCCACACCACACCCACCGCCTGGGCAGCCCTCGTCCGCACCCTCAAGGAGAACCACTCCGATGACTGACATCCCAGCCAGCCCCTCCAGCTGGCAGAAGTCGTCCTACTGTGCCCAGGGCGAAGCCTGCGTGCACGTAGCCGCGGCCCGGTCCGGAGCAATGGAACTCACCGAGAGCGGCGATCCCACCGGAGCGATACTCCACACCACACCCACCGCGTGGGCAGCCCTCGTACGCACCCTCAAGGAGAGCCGTCCCCATGGCTGACATCCCCACCGACCTGACCTGGATCCGCGCCGCCCCCGAGGGCGAGGACGGCCCCGGCCCCTGGATCGAGATCGCCTTCGGCCCGGACAAGCTCGTCCACCTCCGCGAGACCGGCGACCCCACCAACATCGTCACGACCACCCAGGCCAAATGGGACGCCTTCACCAAGGGCGTCCTGGCCGGCGAGTTCGACCACTTCGCCGAACTCTGACATCACACGAAGAGCCCCGTCCGACCGAGGAACCGTCCGAGCTCGCTGCCCTGGTCGGGGCATGCCGGTCCGGGAACCCCGCCGAGAGACCCCCTGTTGGCGACGTCCTGCGCCACCTCGCCAGCGCGCCGGAGCCCGGGCGGGGCTGTCAGGGCACCCTGAGCATGTCGCGGAGGTTCCCGACGAGTGCGTGGATGTCGCGTTCGGCGGGTGGGTCGGTGGTGGGTGTGGGGATTGGGTCCGGGGCGGGTGCGTGGCAGGGGAGGCAGAGGCCGTCGGGGAGTGCTTCGGGTCGGCCGGGTGCGCCGCATTCGGTGCATTCCACCATGAGGCGGCGGACGGGGGTGCCGGGTGCGGGCGGGGTTGGGGTGGCGGGCAAGTGGGGCGGGATCTTGTCGAGGAGTCGGCGCCTGACGAATCCGACGGGTGAGCCGACCCGGTCGGGGAGTCCGGAGGTGAGGGCGTGGGTGAGGTAGTCGGTGTTCACGCCGCGTGCAAGCCATGCACAGGCCAGCTCTTCGAGCACGGTGCAGTCGGCAGCGGAGAGTGCCAGGCGTGGTTCGCTGCGGCCGAGTTGAGCCAGGGCGAGGTACGCGGGCGAGGGGTAGCCCGGGGCCGATGCGTGGGCTGATGCGGGCGCTGATGCGGGGGGCCGCTGCTGCGGTTCGGCTGTCGCGGGGGTCCGCTGCTCCGGTACGGCGAGCACGGGGGCGATCTCGCCCGGGACCGCGCCCGGGGCGGGGGCCGCGGCCGGGGTTTCCGCATCCGCCAACGGGGCGGACGGCTCCATAGGGACCCAGGGCGGCGGCGACGATGCAAGGGCCACCGCCTCCGTGGCGGTGCAGCTGCCCTCGGCGGTGAGGAAGGCGTCCCACCACTCGTTGTCGTGAGCGGTGCGGGACCAGAAGGTGCGGGTGACCCAGCGGACTTGGTGACCCTCGTCGGCCAGGCACCGTACGTACCGCAGGTGACCGGCCACTCCCAGGGCCTTCAGCGCGCTGGCGACGGCCATCTGCCCGTACAGGGGAAGGTTCTTGGCCAGCGACTTGATGTCCATGGCCGCACCGTCGGGCAGATGGTCGACGTACCCGGCGATATGCCGTTCCCGCTCCGGCAGGAGCGCGAAGTCGTCGTTGCGGGGCGGGCGCTGGTCCGGCGCGCATCGTTTCCCGTAACCGGGCTTGGCCTTCGCATACGGGCGCGAGAATGCGGGCGCACGCAGGGCAGGGCTAAGGTTCTCGGTAGCCACAGGATCGGTCTCCGTCGATCTTGGGGTGAGACCCCGGCCCGGTGCTGCTAACACCGCGTCGGGGTCGTTTCGTTGTGGGCACCGTAAGCAGCCGCGACAGCGCGCCGCAAGTTGGTCACGATTAGTCGTACTTGCTGGCCGTGACGGGGCGGGGAGGGAGGGGAGGTTTACCCAAACCCCTTTATTTCCCTACCGGTTACTGAAAGCGCTCGACTCCCGGACCTCGCATCCCGACACCCGAATCCCGAAGCTCAAGACTCGGGCCGCAGCCCGGCCCCCGTACCCACTAACGAGTGAACCAACCACTGCCGACGCTCGATCCCCGAGAGCCGAGACCCGAGACCCGGAACCCGAGCACCCCTCCTGTCGAAGGATGGCAACTCCTCCATGGCTGACAACCACCCGGACCCGCAGTACGTCGTACGCCTGGCCACGTACGGATCCGTTTCCACGCACTTGTCGCTGCTGAGCGACCATCGACTTGGCGAAGTCGTGGCCGCAGCCACCCCTCTCGGGTCCGGCATCGGGGGCAGGTCGGCGGAGCTCAAGGTCGGTGGGACCCGAGTCTTCGTCAAACGAGTCCCTCTGACGGACATCGAGATGCGGCCGGAGAACGTACGGTCGACGGCGAACCTCTTCGGGCTGCCGATGTTCTACCAGTACGGGGTGGGCTCAGCCGGCTTCGGGGCCTGGCGCGAGCTGGCCGTGCACACGATGACCACCCATTGGGTCCTCGGGAACGAGTACGAGGGCTTTCCGCTGATGTACCACTGGCGAGTCCTGCCGGACTCCCCTCCCCAGGGATTCGTCGACGAGTTCGGGGGCATCGACGGGGCGGTCGCGCACTGGGAGGGCTCGTCAGCCGTGCGTGAGCGGCTGGAGGCCATCGGCCGGTCCTCCTTCAGTCTTGTGCTCTTCCTGGAACACGTCCCGCACACACTTGCCGTGTGGCTGGGCGGCCAACGGAGGGCCGCTCCGGAAGGCCAAGACGGTCAGACGTACGCGTGGGCGGAGGAACTCCTGACGCGCGGAGCCGCCTTCATGAGCTCCCGCGGGCTCGTCCACTTCGATGCCCACTTCAACAACGTCTTGACCGACGGCCGGTTGATCTACTTCGCGGACTTCGGTCTCGCCCTGAGCTTCGGGTTCGAACTCGCCCAGGACGAGGCCGATTTCCTCGCCGACCATCTCGCGTACGACGGCTGCTACATCGCGAACCATCTGCTTCGCCACCATCTACCCGACGGCATGCGCGGAAAGGTGGAGCACGAGGCGTTTCTGCACAACTGGATCGCGGGTGAAAGGTCCGATGAGGTCCCGCCCGCGATCGCCGCGATCATCGACTGGCACGCCCGGGCTGCCGTTGTGGTGGACGGGTTCCACCACCGCCTGCTTACTGTGAGCAAGCGGACACCGTATCCGGCCGCCGCCATTGAACGGGCCAGGCCGGGTGGTCGTTCAGCGGGGTAGAGGCGGGCGGGGTTGGCTGGGCAGCAGGCGGACACGGGTGTCTGGAGGGCTGAGCCGGGTGCGCAGTTGTTGGTTCCCGACGGTGAGCCGGTCACGACCGCCCAGGCCAAATGGGACGCCTTCACCAAGGGCGTCATGGCTGGCGCGTTCGATTCGCCGAACTCGACGGCGAGGCAGCAAAGGGCCCGGTCGCCCACACCCGTCGGAGACCGGATGCCGTGCCGGGCGCAGCACCGAGTGTCGCGCCGGATGTCGCGCCGCGCCGCCGCGCACTGCCGGCCCCGGCCCTTGTCCCGCCGCGGTCGGCGCGCTGCTGACCGGCGCACGGGAAGACGCCCTTGCGCGCCCGCTGGTGTTCGCCGGGGCGGCGTTCCTGCGCGCGGTACTGCTCTGGGCCACCGCGACGGAGCGCATCGGAAGGCCGACACCGCTCCTTCAGCGGTGACTCGTCGAAGCGGGCGGTGAGACCGGGACCACGGATCAGCGCGCCAAGGCCCCCGACCGGCCGCGAAGCAGCCCGTCCGCGAGGAGCGTCAGGACATCGGGCCGGTGCACGGCCAGGGCGGGGGCTGCCGTGTGCCAGGCGTCCAGGCGCAGTGCCTGCGCGATCAGCGGACCCGCGCGATCCGCCCCGACCCGGCCGGCCACGCTCACCAGCGCCTCCGCCTGCCGCACCGGGAAGAAATCGATGGTCCGGGCCACGGCCTCGGCGCGGTCCACAACGCCCGCAAGCGCCATCACCTCCACCATCTCCGCCAATGCCGAGGCCCGGCGGTCCAGCTCGGCGATGGTCCGGGCCGCGGCCTCGGCCTCATGGAAGAGGTCTTCGGCGAGGTCCGTCTCCCCAGCAAAGACCATTGCCCCTGCCACCTCCCACAACGACCGCGCGTGTTCATACGGGTCGTCGAACGTCCAGGCCAGGTCCTCCGCCTCCTGGACGAGACGCACAGCGCGCTCGACGTCCCCCGCCCAGGCCACCCCGCGCGCCAAAGCCGCCAAGTCCAGCACAAGCCCATACCGGCTGCGGGAGGAACGGGCCTCGGTCTCGGCCGCGTCGACAAGGTCCTCGGCCGGATCCACCTCCCCCGCCTCCAGCAACGCCTTCAACTGCAACGCCCCGGTGCCCAGGAACCCGATGGCCCAGGCCGCGGTCTCGGCCGCACACCCCAGATCCTCGGCACGGTCCACGTCCCCGGTACGAACTGTGACCCCCGCCACCTTCACCAATACCTGTGCCTGGGATCGCTCGTACGGGTCGGTGAGCGACCCGGCAACAGCCAGGGCGCGGTCCACCGCGCCCTCACGCGCCATGGCCCCCGCCACCTGCACCAACGCCTCCGCCCGCTCGTACGGGTCGGTGATGATCCCGGCCACGGCCTCGGCACGGTCCACGTCCCCCGCCCTGGCCATCGCTTCGGCCAGCACCCCCACGTGGCTCTCCCTGGGCCATCGCGTGCCGCTGCGAACCATGGTCTCGGCCTCGCGGGCGAGACTCTCGGCACGGCCCATGTCCCCGGCACGCGCCATGGCCCCCGCCACCTCCACCAACGCCCGCGCCCGCTCGTGCGGGTCAGTGATGGACCGGGCCACGGCCAAGGCACGTTCCACCGCGCCCGCACGGGCCATGCCCGCTGCCACCTCCACCAACGCCCGCGCCCGCTCGTGCGGGTCAGTGATGGACCGGGCCACGGCCAAGGCGCGGTCCGCGTCGCCCGCACGGGCCATGCCCGCTGCCGCATACGACAATGCCGCCGCCTGCGTCTCCGGGTCCGTGATGGTCCGGGCTGCGCTCTCGGCCTCGTCCGCGAGGTCGAGGGCGAGGATCGTGTCCACCGCCCGAGCCGCAGCCACTGCCAGGTACGACAACGCCAACGCCTGCGCCCACGGATCGGTGATGGACCGGGCCGCGTCCTCGGCCTCCCTGGCGAGGTCCACCGCGCCGGACGTGTCCCCCGACCTCGCCATCGCCTCGGCCGCACAGCCCAACGCCGAAGCCAGCAGCTCCGCGTCCAAGAGAGTCCAGGCCACTTCCACGGCGTCCTCGACGAGAGACGCGGCGTGGTCCGTTTCCGCCACCCGCGCCATGGCCCCCGCCGCATGCAACAACGCCAACGCGTGCTCATACGCGTGGGTGATGGTCCGGGCCACGGCCTCGGCCTCATGCGCGAGCTCTGCTGCGTGGGAGCGGGCCTCGTCGGCCATGGGCCGAGCCGGGTCGCGGGCGGCCCACTCGGCCAGCGCCTCGCTCAAGGCACCCAGGGCCCGGACCCGTCCGTGCGAGCCGGGGATGGACCTGGCCAGGGCTTCGGCGCGCAGGGGATGCCCCAACAGGGCCCATACGGCGGGCAGGCCGGTGGGGATGTGGGTGTTGCGCAGTGCGAGATCGTCGCGGTGAACGGCCAGGAGGGTCATGGACCGCAGGTCCGGAGAGTCTCGTTCGAGGATCGCGTCCTGGGCGGTGGCGATCTCGGCGAGCGCGGCGGCATCGCCCCCGCTCACGTCGAGCATCCGGTCATGACGGGCCCCGTCCAGGGCGCACTCGGTCATCCTGGGCAGATCCCCATCGGCATACAGCATCCGGAAGTAGCCGCGCAGCAGGTACTCGGGCGTCCGGGCGGGCCAGCCCTTGCCGCGGTACCGCTCCGCCCATCCGTGCAGACGCTGCCGGTACGTCTCCAGACGCGCACCGCTCAGGAAGTGTGCGGCGGTCTGCTGGAGCTCCTCGTGGCCGAGCACATAGACCTCGCGCGCCGCCACCGGCCCGGGCAGTCCCGAGGAGGGCCGGCGGGCGAACGTCCGCCCGGCCACCGTATGAAGGGACTCCTCGATCTCCCACACCTGGCGCCCCGTCAACTCCGCCAGGTCCTCGCCCGCGAGACCGCCCCCGGCCGCCGTGACCAGACCCAGCAGGTCCTGCTCCGCCTCGGTGCCGCGCAGCAGCCGCTTCAACTCCTGCTCGGCATCGTGCCGAACGACCTGCGCATGCGGGGACGGCTCCAGGATTCGTACGGCTGCCGGATCGTGCAGGGGATGTCCACCGGGCACATCGGCCGGGATCGGCGGATCGTGGCGCCCCGCCGTCACGATGCGCATGCCCGCTGGAGGACGGGGCGGGAGCAGTGCGGCGATGCTGTGCGCAGCGGCTCCGCTGTCCTCGTCGAGGCCGTCCACGACCAGGACGAGGCGGCGTCCTTGCCGCTCGCAGGCCGCGGCCGCGGCGTCGAGCATCTGCCACAGGTGCGAGGCACGGGTGGCAGCGGTGAGGTACGGCGGTACGGGCTCGCCGAGGAGGGTGGCCAGCTGCTCGATGGCCACGTCCAGGAATGCCTCGCGATCGTTCTGGGCGGCGAGACGGGCGGTGACGAAGAACGAGACGATACGGGTATCCGGCGGTGGGTTCAGGACGAACCACGACATCAGAGCGGTCTTGCCCGCCCACGCCCTGGCGCGCCAGCACAGGTAGTCACCGGCGTCCTGCAGGGTGCAGAAGTCCGCGAGTACGGCCAGCTCGTCCTCCCGGCCCGCGAGCGCCTCGGGGGCGATCGCCCGTACCTGGTGGAGGTAGGCGGACCGGGCAAC
Source organism: Streptomyces sp. NPDC048473 (assembly GCF_043200155.1). NCBI lineage: Bacteria > Bacillati > Actinomycetota > Actinomycetes > Kitasatosporales > Streptomycetaceae > Streptomyces > Streptomyces sp. NPDC048473. Next base: position 10,141 of record NZ_JBICXE010000015.1, on the reverse strand, counting down.
CGGGTGGGCGGGCGAGAACACATTGAACTGGACGTTTCCCGCGCCGACCTGCAGTCCTCTGACCCCGCGGGCGTCGACCCCGTCCCCGGCTTCGTCCGATCCCACCTGCCGGTCCCGTCTCAGTTGAAGGTATTGGTCTGCGTGTTGTGGTCACCGACCTGCACGCCCCTGGCCTCCCGGGCATCCACGACATGGGTCGGGTCATGCCGACCGGACACACCCAGCTCCCGCAGCAGCGAGCGCGCGGCAGCCAGGATCTCCGGGTCCTCATCAGCTCCGGACGCCGACAGCAGCTCGCCCAGCCGGGCCTGCCACACCCCGGGCTCGTCCTCGCTCGCCTCCAGGACCTGCGCGTCGCTCGCCTCCAGGACCTGCGCGCTGTCCTCGCCGCGAGCGAAAAGGCGGCGGCGCACCGCCTCGCGCAGACCGGTGTACGTGTCGCGGACCGCGCTGCTCGCAGTGTCCGTGAGCCCGGCCGACGCACCTGCCGCCAGCGCCGCCACCACCAGTTCGACCCCGGTCATACTCGCCCCCGTCGTTCGCCCCATACGACTCGTCGTCACCCGGCCGCACGCGACCGGTCACACCGGCATCCAGTCTGACACCACCGACGGGCGCGGCAGCCGGGGTTCACCGGCCTTCGCGCCGACCCCGGAGGGCTCCCGCCGACGGCCACGTGTCCGCCCACTCCACCGCGGGCAGGATCAACGGCATGAACGACGACCCGGGCCGGATACTCCGCTGGAACTTCTTCATCGGCGGACACCTGAGCGCCTCGGTGCCCGTACGCCTCGTCCAGCGCACCGGGGCGGGCCAGCTGATGTGGATGGAGACCGGCACGCCGATGTGGCGTACGGAGCTTCCGCGCGGGGCGCATCTGCGGGACATCGCCCCGCACGAGCGCCCGGTCGGCGGGTTTCCGGTGGTCGCCGACCGGTGGCCGATGGGCAGCGCGCTCTTCTACCAGCCGACCGGTGCCGCGCACTCCGTTCTCTGGCTCTTCGGCCGCAGACAGAAGTTCCGTGGCTGGTACGTAAATCTGGAGCGCCGGGTCCACCACGGCGACGACATCGACATCGCCGACCACGAACTCGACATCAATGTGGCGCCGGACCGGAGCTGGCAGTGGAAGGACGAGCAGTCCTTCGCCGAGAAGACCGGTGACCCGGCCTACTGGTCGGCCGACGAAGCGTCAGCCATCCGGAACGAGGGCACCTCGGTCGCACGGCTCGCCGAGGCCGGAACGTTTCCCTTCGACGGCACCTGGTGCGATTTCCGGCCGCCGCCGACCTGGACGACACCACCCCGGCCGCCCGTCCCGCGCCACCCCCTCCTCTGACCAGGTACTGCGCTGACCAGCCCTGCGCAAAAGTCTCGGCCAGGGTGGCGGGATGGCAGTCATTGCCCGGGGTCACCCCCCGTGATACACAGAGTAACCATACGTATTCGGTCATACACCGATTCGATCCGCAGGTCAGGGCGGTCGGACCGGTCAAACGTGCGAGATCCGGGTAAAGAGAGCCGTCAAGCCGTCGTACGAGAGCAGTTTCATCAGCGAAGATAGAGAGCGACCCGTGTCGTGTGACAGGGGCAATGAACTACCCAACAGGGGCGGTGACTTACATGATCCTGGCAGCTGAAAAGGGCGACATCACCACCATCATCGGCGGAATCGCCCCGAACTGGGGGCCGTTCGGGACCTTGGGCAACGAGGCTCGCGTAATGATCGAGGTCGTGATGGCCATTGCCATCCTGCTCTGCCTCGGCATCGCGGTCTGGGGTGCGGCAAAGCAGCGCATCGGCGCCACGGCACTGCGCGACACGTTCAGTGCGGAGCAGGGCAAGGGGCTGATCGTTGCCGGTCTGACCGGTGTGTTCATCATTGGATCGCTGGGCACCTTGTTCACCATCGTCTACGGGATGGCTGTCTGACCGGCTGTCATCCCGTGCCAGGGGCAGTCCCGCCCACCCCCACACCATCCGTCCGTCGTGCCCACCGGCAGAGGTTGCGTTTCCCTGATGTCGAGTCACCACACCGCGCCCGCGCGGAAACCCGCAGGGCTACCGTCGTACTACCCGGTCCAGGAAACGGTTGAGGGGGCGTACGCGGCATGAGTCTCGGGGACGAGAACGGCTACGGCAGCGGTTCAGGTCGTACGGACGATGGATACAGCACCATCGGCGGTACGCGCCAGACCCGTACCCGCCTCCCCGACGGCGAAGGCGGCGACGGCACCCCCCGCCGCCCCGCCCGCAGCTCCCGCTCCCTCGTCACGGTGGTCGGCGTGGTCGTCCTCCTGATCGCGGCTATCGCGTTCGCGAACCTGGGTGGGGGCGGCGGAGACGGCAGCGGCGGCGGCTCGGGGAGCGGGGGGAGCAAGGCGGGGGCGGCGCCTACGGCGGCCACGGGGACGAAGCCGGTGACGGGGAAGAACGGTTCGATTCCCTCGGGGTTCGCCCATGACGAGCAGGGGGCGCAGAGCGCGGCGGCGAACTACTCCGTAGCGCTCGGCTCAGCCGACATGTTCGACAAGAACCGTCGTCGCGCGATCGTGACCGCCGTGTACGCCCCTGCGGTCGCCGCTGCCCGTCAGGGTGACCTCGACAAGGTGTACTCCGGTCAGGACTTCCTCACGAGCATCGGGCTGAACGCTGACGGCACTGCGCCTGTCGGCCTGACCTTCATCTCACGCTCCAACCCGGCCGGCACCAAGATCGTCAAGTTCAACGGCGACACCGCAAGCGTCGCCGTCTGGTACTCAGCCCTGTTCGGGCTGGCCGGTGAAGGTTCCAAGAATCCCGTCTCCGAGAGCTGGTTCACCAACACCTTCGACCTGGCGTGGATCGACGGGGACTGGAAGATCACCGACTTCACGCAGAAGGACGGCCCCACCCCCGTCGGCCGCGACCAGGCTGCTTCCCCCGCCGAGGAGATGGCCAACGCCGTGGAAGAGTTCGGAGGGTTCACGTATGCCCGGTAAACGACCTAGCCGAGCCCTTTCGCTCGCAGCGGCAGCAACCAGCCTGCAGGTCGCTCTCGTCATGCTGGCCAGCCGCGCATTCGCTGAGCCCTCTCCGAGCCCGACGCCCAGCGCAAGCAACAACGCGTGCGACCTGATCCGCGGCCCCGCCAAGGACTACTGCGAAAGCGGCGACGCAGGCGCCCCCAAAACCGGCCCCTCCTCCACCCTCGACAACTCCCTGGACCCCCTCTCCTCCCTCGCCCGCGGCTGCGCCGACGCCGCCGCATGGATCGTCGGCAAGCTCAGCGAGGCCGTGAAGAGCACCGCCAACGTCGACTTCACGAACACCAAGTTCCTCCAGCAGTACGCGATCGTCTTCGCCGCCTCCACCGTCCTGACGCTCGTCCTGTGGCTGCTCGCCGTGGCCAAGCGGGCGATCCGTGGCGTGCCGCTGACCACCGCGATCTCCGAGGCCATCGGGTTCCTGTGGCTGACGGTCCTCGCCTCGGCGTTCACTCCGCTGATCCTCTACACGATCGTCTCCGCGACCGACGGCGTCACCGAAGTCATCGCCACGTCCTCGGGCGGGCAGACAGACGTCTTCTTCGGGTCGTTCGCCGAAGCGCTCAAGAAGGGCTCCGACATCGGCGGCGGACCGATCATGCTGATCGTCGTCTCGCTCGTGTCGATCCTCGCCGCGGGCATCCTCTGGCTGGAGCTCGTCATCCGGGCCGCCCTGCTCTACGTCGGCGCCCTCCTCGGCACCGTCGTCTACGCGGGGCTCGTCGACAAGAACATGTGGGGCCACGTACGCCGCTGGGCAGGCATCATGATCGCGGTGATCATGGTGAAGCCGGTCATCGTCGTCGTGCTCGGGCTGGCCGGCGCGCTCTCCGAGGACGACGGGCCGAACGCGTTCTCCGCCGTCGTGTCCGGTCTCGCCATCATCCTGCTCGCGATCTTCGCCTCCGCGATGATCTACCGGTTCGTCCCCGGCTTCGGCGACGAGATCCAGGGCGCCCGCACCAACCGCAAGCAGGCCACCGACGGCTCCCAGGCCGCCGCGATGATCAGCTCCCCCGCTGCTCTCGTCTCCCAGGGCATCAAGACCCACAGCAGCCGCAGCGGCCAGAACAGCGGCGACAGCGGCAGCGGCGGAGCCCGGCCCGCCAACCCGGTCAGCGGCGGCGTCGCCGCGCACGGCTCCCGCAACTCCGGCGGCGGATCTGTCCCCTCCGCCGCACCTCCGCCCCGCAGCGGATCGGGACCGACCTCCGGCACCCCCCACGGCAGCCGCTCCCCCCGAGGTGGCGGATCAGGCAGTTCAGGTAACAACAGCACGGGAGGTGGAGGGCGTTGACGACTCAGTCCCACACGATCGCGCCCCGCCGTACGTATCTCATCGGCCGGGCCCGGCCGAACGCGATCGTCGGCAAGAACCGCGAGACCGGCGAGATCGCGCTGATCATCGTCGGCGCGTTCCTCGGCATGGTGAGCGGACTGGCCGTCCCCTACCTGGGCCTGCGGATCATCCTGCTCGTGGGCTTCCCCCTCCTCGCCCTCGCGATCGTGTACCTCCCGTACAAGCACCGCACCTTCTACAAATGGTTCGAAATCAACCGCAGCTACAAGCGCTCCCTGCGCCGCGGTACGACCTACCGCTCCGCCGCCATGGAGGCGGGCGTCGGCGCCGACGGGCGTGAGGTCGAGATCGGGCCGCCCCCCGGCATCGGCCGGATCAACTGGCTCGCCGCCCCCTTCGGCCCGGACGAGATCGCCGTACTCCTGCACGCCGACCGCCGCACCGTCACCGCCGCGATCGAGATCGAGGGCCCCGGCGTCGGGCTGCGCGACAGCGAGGACCAGGAAGCCCTCGTCGACCGGTTCGGCACGCTGCTGAAGCATGTCGCCAACGGGGACGGCTTCGTGACCCGCATTCAGATGCTGGCCCGCACCCTTCCCGCCGACCCCGATGCCCACGCCAAGGACGTCGCCCAGCGCGGCGACAAGACGTCTCCCGGCTGGCTGAAGGAGTCGTACGACCAGCTCCAGTCCATGGTCTCCACCTCCAGCGAGCAGCACCGCGCCTACCTCGTCGCCTGCATGCACTACACCCGCGAGCTGGCCGCCGAAGCCAACGCCATGGCCCGCGCCGCCCGCCCCACGGCCGGCCGCAAGCTGGACCGGGACGCGGGTCTCGCCGTCGTCATGGCACGTGAGCTCACCGACATCTGCGCCCGCCTCGCCGAGGCCGACATCCGGGTGCGCCAGCCGCTCGGCCAGAGTCGGCTCGCCTCCCTCGTGCACTCCATGTACGACCCCGACCACCCCATCGACCACATCCAGGCCATGACCAAGCGCAACGCCTGGCCGGCCGAACTGGACGCGGTCGAGCCGGCGTTCCTCCAGGCCAAGACCCGCGAGTCGGCCACCCGCGCGCCCTGGTGCCACTCCACGGCCTGGGTGAAGGAGTGGCCGATGACGCCCGTCGGCGTCAACTTCCTGGCCCCGCTCCTCGTCCACACGCCCGATGTGATCCGTACCGTCGCGGTCTGCATGGACCTCGAACCCACCGAGGTGGCCATCGAGCGGATGCTCACCGAGAAGACGAACGACGAGGCGGAAGCCAGCCGTCAGGCCAAGATGAACCGCACCGTCGACCCACGCGACATCGCCGCGTACGGCCGGCTCGACCAGCGGGGTGAAGATCTCGCAAGCGGCGCGGCCGGAGTGAACCTGGTGGGGTACATCACCGTGTCTTCGCGTTCACCCGAATCCCTCGCCCGCGACAAGCGGACGATCCGGGCCTCGGCCGGAAAGTCGTATCTCAAGCTGGAGTGGTGCGACCGCGAGCACCACCGCGCCTTCGTGAACACCCTGCCGTTCGCCACCGGCATCCGTCGCTAGCCCGCCGGTCCGCCGGTCCGCCGGTCCGCCGGCCGTAAACAACCGAGAGAACCGAGAGAAACGAGAGGGAGGTCGGTCACGCCATGCGAGATCCGCTGTCCGCGCTGTCGGACGCCTTCACCGCCTTCCTCTTCGGGAAGGTGGAGACGACGAGGCTGCCCGTCCGTACGTCGACCGGACAGGCCCAGGCCGTCTATCTGCCCACCGCGGCCCCCGGCCTCGGCGACTCCGGCGTGATCATCGGCCGCGAGGTGTACTCCGGCAAGGGCTATATCTACGACCCCTTCCAGCTGTACGGACAGCAGCTGCCCGCCCCGCACTGGCTGGTGCTCGGCGAGTCCGGCAACGGCAAGTCCGCGCTGGAGAAGACGTACGTGCTCCGCCAGCTCCGCTTCCGCGACCGCCAGGTCGTCGTCCTGGACGCCCAGGGCGAGGACGGCGTCGGCGAGTGGAACCTCATCGCGCAGGAGCTCGGCCTCACCCCGATCCGCCTCGACCCGACCTCCGCGCTCAACGGCGGCATCCGGCTCAACCCGCTCGACCCCGCGATCACCACGACCGGCCAGCTCGCCCTGCTCCGTACGATCATCGAAGTCGCGATGGGGCACGGCCTGGACGAGCGGTCCGGCTTCGCGCTGAAGGTCGCCCACGCCTACGTCAACGAGACGATCACCGACCGGCAGCCGGTCCTGACCGACATCGTCGACCAGCTGCGCCACCCGGAGCCCGAGTCCGCCGAGGCGATGAACGTCGACATAGATGACGTACGGGCCTGGGGCCTGGATGTCGCCCTCGTCCTGGACCGCCTGGTCGACGGTGACCTGCGCGGCATGTTCGACGGACCGACGAGCGCCGACATCGACCTCGACGCCCCGCTGATCGTCTTCGACCTCTCACACATCGACCGGAACTCGATCGCGATGCCGATCCTGATGGCCATCGTCGGCGTCTGGCTGGAGCACACCTGGATCAGGCCCGACCGGAAGAAACGCATCTTCCTGGTCGAAGAGGCCTGGCACATCATCAACTCGCCCTTCGTGGCCCAGCTCTTCCAGCGCCTGCTGAAGTTCGGGCGGCGTCTTGGCCTGTCGTTCGTGGCCGTCGTCCACCACCTCAGCGACGTCGTCGACGGGGCGGCGGCCCGCGAGGCCGCGGCAATCCTCAAGATGGCCTCGACCCGCACGATCTACGCCCAGAAGGCCGACGAGGCCAGAGCGACGGGACGCGTGCTCGGCCTGCCCCGATGGGCGGTAGAGATCATCCCGACCCTCACCCCCGGCATCGCCGTCTGGGACGTCAACGGCAACGTCCAGGTGGTCAAACACCTGATCACCGAGGCGGAACGCCCCCTGGTCTTCACCGACCGCGCGATGACCGAGTCCTCCGCGACCGAACTCCTCCCGGAGGACGTACTCGCCGCCGACCTGGAGGCGGAGCAGCGCGCGGCACGGATCGAGCACCAACAACGGCTGAACGAGTCGTCCGAGTCAACGGTGGCATGACATGGCAGGGCGCGGCGAGGTACGTACCGACGGCAGCAGCGGAGGCGGCGGAGGCATCCCGGACGGCCTGCTGATCGGCCTCCTGGCCTTCCTGCTCGGGCTGACGCTCCTGGCGTGGACGGCCACCGGCCTGGCCGGACTGTTCGCGCACGGAGCCTGGCCGGAGGGAGTCACCCTCGCCGAGACCCCTCTGGCGATGCGTCAGCTCGTCACCACACCGCACGACCTCCCGGCCGCCTGGCCGAACACCCCGGCGAGCGAGCTCTCCGGGTACGGGCTGTTCTGGGGCCTGTTCATAGGCGAACTGATGGTGCTGCTGGTGCTGACGGTGTTCGTGCTGGGCGTGGTGGCCCGCTGGCGGGCGGTACGGGCACGGCAGCGGAGCGAACGGTACGGGGACGAGGACGAGCCCGTACGGTCCCAGCAACAGGAGCCCCGGCCCGAGACTCAGACCCAGACCCCACAGCAGCGGACGCCGGAACCGCAACCGCAACCGGCGGCCCACTCCCCGGAACCCGCGCCCGTACGAGTACCCGTACCCATGGAGCACGCCCCGTCCGAGGCCACTGCCCTCCCCGCCTCCCCGCTCCCCTCCCCCCGCACCCCCCTCGTCGTCTACGGACCGGCCGCCACCCGCCGCCCCGCCGTCGTCCAGGCGATCCAGGAGGCCGACGGGCCCGCGCTCGTCATCACCTCCGACCCCACCGTCTGGGCCGAGACGAAGGACGCCCGTGCCAAGCTCGGCCCGGTCCTCGTCTACGACCCGGGCCACCTCTGCGACACCCCGGCCCGCCTCCACTGGTCCCCCACGGCCGGCTGCGAACAGCCCGACACAGCCGCCGCCCGTTCCACCGCGCTTCTCGCCCCGGTCCGGCCGCAGGCCCGTATCGACGCGACGACGGCCGACACCGCGGAGACGCTCCTGAAGTGCTGGTTGCACGCCGCCGCCATCGATGGCCGCCCCTTCCGCCAGGTCCACCGCTGGGCCCTCGGCGGCAGCGCCCACGAACCGGTGCGCCTGCTCCGTACCCACCCCAAGGCGGCCTCCGGACTCGCCGGTGTGCTGGAGTCCGCACTTACCGCCCACCCCGAACGCCGGGAGATGGCCCAGGAGTTGACGGTACGGGCCTTCGCCGCGCTCTCCTCGGTCCACATCCGCGAGGCCTGCACACCGAACCGGTCCGATTCGCTCGTGCTGGAATCTTTCGCGGGTGAGGGGGGCACCCTCTATGTGGTGGGTGAACCGATCGAGGATCCCCGGTCGGGCCCCGGAGCAATGCCCCTGCTCACGGCACTCGCCTCGCACGTGGTCGAGCACGGCCGCCGCATGGCCGCACGGTCAACCGACGGTCGGCTCGACCCACCAATGGCGCTCGTACTCGACGACGTCGCCGCGGTGGCGCCCCTGCCCCGGCTCCCGGAGCTGCTGTCCACCGGCCAGGCCCAGGGCCTGCCGACCCTGGCCCTCCTCCGCTCCCAGGAACAGGCCCGCGCCCGCTGGCCCCAAGACCTCACCGGCTCACGCTGACCGGGCGGACTCGGCGCCACCCACACACCTACACAGGCCGCCCCACCGCATACTCCAGCTCCCGAGCGGACGGGTCGCCCGGCACAGGCACCGACTCGCCGGTAGCCACAAACCCGATCCGCCGATAAAACGCCGCAGCCCGCGGATTGTCCTCGTGCACATACAGCCGCACCCGCTCGATCCGCGGCTCCCCCAGCGACCACGCCCAGTCCGTCCCGGCCCGGAACAACTCCTCGGCCAGGCCCTCGCCCCGCGCCTCGGGCCGTACGAACACACCGACCACATGCGCCTGGTGGACGTCGGCCGCCTCCCCGAACCGCACCTCCGCGTCCGGCCGCTCGACCAACACCGTGACGCTGCCGTCCCACCGCCCGTCGGGCGCGACGGAGACGAACTGCCGCACATCACCGCTCCCGGCCTCGGACCCGCCGAGCGCCCGGTCCTGCCAGAACTCGTCGGAGTGGGCCGCGCCCTGCTCGTACGACTCCAGAAAGGCCACCGGCGCCACCGGGTCCTGCAAGGCCGCCAGCCGCAACTCCTTGACCAGGGGCCATTCATCGGCGCGTACGGCTCGAATCGCATGTTCCATCCGCAGATCCTGCCCCACCCTCCCGACCTGCGCAAACAACATTCAAGGCCCCGAGCACCCCGGCCACCCCGCGTCGTACCCCGGTCCCGCCCCCGGTCCGCTGATGGACATCCGTATGCCGCTCACGTTCGACCTCGACCGATACGAGTACGACGGACTCCGCGCCGGCGCCAGCGGCTTCCTCATCAAGGACGCACTGCCGGAGGAACGCCTCTCCGGTATCCGCGCCGTGGCGAGCGGCGACGCAGTGGTCGCCCCCAGCCTCACCCGCCGTCTTCTGGACGCGTATGTACAGCACCTGCCGACCGTTCCGGGAGGCCCCGCCACCCTCGACGCACGCATCGCGACCCTCACCGAGCGGGAAAGGGAAATCCTCACGGTCATCGGCCAGGGCTGGACCAACACAGAGATCGCCGAACGGCTCCACCTCGCCGAATCGACAGTGAAGACACATCACGCGCATCCTCGCCAAAACGGGATCCCGGGACCGCGTCCAGGCAGTCATCCTGGCCTACGACACCCATCTGGTCACCGCCGCCTGACAACAAAGAGGGGTAAACGCAGAAAAGCCCCGTGCCACAAGGGCACGGGGCTTTCCCGTAAAAGGAGTTCGGCGGCGTCCTACTCTCCCACAGGGTCCCCCCTGCAGTAC